>NZ_JBEXUP010000059.1:35464-49525 GCF_040614375.1 Nonomuraea sp. NPDC005983 | reverse complement strand
CGCCGCGTCGACGAGCAGCAGAAGCGCGAGAAGGAAGACATGGCTCGCGAGGGCACCAGCGTGGCCGCGAGCACGAGGGACGCCGCGGCAGCGGCGGCCACCCGCGTCCGACTCCGAACGAACATGGATCCTCCAGTGCGTGAAGATGCGTCGGTCCGCCCAAAGGCGCGGAGCCAGGTACCGTGATTAACCTGGGGCTGAACAGGGCCGGTATGGTTCCGACACGTTTGGGAAACCATCACGCAACACGGCGGCCACCTCTACCCGACGCCCGTCGGCTATTGCCCGACACGCGTCTGGTGGCCGGCCAGCGGCTCTACCCGGGACGATGGGGACCATGACGGACACGGGCAGCGTTCCCGCGCGGGTGACCGGACCGCCCCCGCCCTTCGACGCCGAGCTCGCCGCCGGGCTCGCCGTCGTCCAGGGCGGCGCGCCGGTGACGCTAACCCCGGACCTGATCGGCGCCCTGCGTACCGGCCACGTCGCCGCCCACGAGGTGGGCGACGACGGCCTGCGCCGGGGCGGCTCCTACACCTTCGCCGACCACGTCGTGCCCGGCCCGCCCGGCGCCCCGGATGTGACCGTGCTGGTCTGCACGCCGGCTGCCGTGGACGTCCCCGCCCCGGTGATCTACCACATCCACGACGGCGGCATGGTCGCGGGCACGCGCCGGTCCGGCATGACGCCGATGCTGGACCTCGCCGAGCCGCACGGCGCGATCGTGGTTTCCGTGGAGTACCGCCTGGCGCCCGAGCATCCCTACCCCGCCCAGGTGGAGGACTGCTACGCCGGGTTGAGCTGGATCGCCGAGCACGCCGACGCGCTCGGTGCCGACACCGAGCGCATCGTGATCGTGGGCGTCAGCGCCGGCGGCGGCCTGGCGGCGGCGGTCACGCTGCTGGCCCGCGACCGCGAGGGCCCTGCTCTGTACGGCCAGCTGCTCGGCTACCCGATGCTGGACGACCGCAACGACAGCTACTCCACGATCCAGATGCGCGGGTTCGGCGTCTGGGACCAGACCTCGAACGAGACCGGATGGCGGGCACTGCTGGGCGCGGCCTACGGCGGCGCGAACGTTTCGCCGTACGCGGCGCCGGCACGGGCCACCGACCTGTCCGGGCTGCCGCCCGCCTACATCGACGTGGGCTCGGCTGAGATCTTCCGCGACGAGGCCATGGCGTACGCCGACCGGATCTGGCAGGCTGGCGGCGACGCCGAGCTGCACGTCTGGCCGGGCGGTTTTCACGCCTTCGACGCCTGGATGCCGCAGGCCGCGCTTTCTCAAGCCTTGACCCGTGCCCGGCAGGACTGGCTGCGCCGCCTGTTGGCGAGCTGAGCCGGCGCGAACCACTATGGAGATGTGAGAGAGCTGGTCGGCCGCGTGGAGGCGCTGGACCCGGACGCCGGGGCCGCGCTGCGGGTCATCACGTTCTTCGACCAGCTGATGGAGCGTCGTGCGGGGCTGGAGAACGTGGTCAGGGGCGCCGCCGTACTGTCCGGGCATCCAGCCGTCCTCATCGACACCGACCGCAGCCTCAGGATCCGGGTGACACCTGACGGCGCACGCACCGAGCAGGCCCTGCCCGCGCCCCAGGCCGAGTGGTGCCGATTGACCGTCGACTCCCACATCACCGTCTACCTGGAGCATCCGGGGCCGGCCGGGCCGGTCGAGGCGATGGTGCTCGAACGCGCCGCGATGGCGGCCCGCACGATTCTGGACCGCACGCGCAGCCGTGCCCGGCCGCACCCGCACCACGACACCGAGCTGGTGGAGGTGCTGCTGGACGCCTCAGCGCCGACCGAGGATCGCCATCACGCCGCGAAGTCGCTGGGCCTGAGCCGGTCGGCACCCGCACGCGTGATCGCCGGGTTCGACGGCTCGCTGCAGGTCACCGCTGCCGTTACGGAAGTGCTGCCGGACGACCTGCGTGCCGGCGTCGGTCCCGCCGTACCCCTGCTGGAACTGCCGCAGACGGTCGCCGCCGCGCGGGCGGCGGCGCGCTTCACCGCCGACGGCACACCCACTGATCCGGGACCGCAGGTCGTCCGCGCCGAGGACCTCGGCGGTCTGATCATGCTGGCGGCCGCGGTGGACGCCGGGCTCGGGGCGGGTCCCGACATCGCCGCGGTCGAGCGGACGGCGGCGGCTGCCCCGTGGATGCTGGCGACCCTGGACACGCTGGCCGGCGGCATCAGCCTGCGCACGGCCGCCGCGGCGTTATGTGTGCATCACTCCACCCTGCACGAGCGGATGGCCCAGGCCGAGCGGCTGCTCGGCTGGTCCCTCCGCGAGCAGCCCGGCCGATTGCGGCTCACCGTCGCCCTCATGTTGCGCAGGCTTCACCGCAACAGGGCAGCAGACTCCGTCCCGAGTGGCACCTAGGCATCCTTCTCGCGGCGGCCGGCTCCGCGCCGATCTCCTCCACGTATACGCCGACCTGGGCGCCGCTCTGCGCCGGGCGAGATCCACCGGGCAGAGCCCGGACGGCGTCGTACGCGTCGGCTATCTCACTCACTGTGGCGACGAGAGGTTCGAGCGCCTGGTCGCGGACTTCCGCAGGACGTTCCCCGCCTGCGAGGTGTCCACGATCGACGTCACCGGCTCGGACTACCTGCAGACGCTCCGTGACGACGTCGTCGACGTGCTGCTCGGCCGCTTCGGCGACCAGCTTCCTGCGGACGTGGTGCAGGGCCCCGTGATGGCCCGCGAGGCATGGGTTCTCGGTGTCGCCCGCACCCACCTCCTGGCGGGGCACGAGGCAGTCGTGGCGGAGGAGCTCGCCGTACACCCGATCTTCGGAGTGCCGCACCCGCTCACCGGCCACCTCTTCCGCAGCCAGACTGGAGGGGCTGGCTGCGGGTGCACAGGAAACGACGTCCCCCGGCCCCTGGCGGATGGGGGACGCTGACAGCTCGTTTGCGTACGAGTTTTGAACAAAACGTTTTAACGATCAATTATGAGCACGATAACTCCAGGGGGCGGACCGGTCAAGGGCTCTGGCTGGATGGGTGTTTTGCACGTTTTAATCCGTGCGTCATGAACGTGAGGGTGAGCTGTCATCGTCAGAGCAGGCCCCGCATCATCGAGTTCTGTGCCTGCGGTGCCCGGGTGTGGCGTTGGGACGGGCTGTCTACCAGGCCTTTCGTCCGCTGGGGCCAGCAGGCGGAGGTGATCCGTGCTCTGACCGCCGGTGCGACCATGGAGCGGCTGGATTGTCAGCCGCGGCGGACCTCTTGACACCTCACAACGCCGGATCTACTGTCCAGCCGAGATCTTATTAAAACGTTTCTCTAGCGTAGCCCCCCAGCAGGAGAAGCCATGTCCAACACCCGGATCCTTGCTGCCCTCGGACTGGCGACGAGCCTTGCCCTGACCGCCTGCGGTTCCAGCGGAACCCCCGCGAGCGAGACCGGCGGCAGCCCCGCCCAGCAGGCCGACGGCGGGGAGTTCACCCTCCCGACCGCGGCCGCCTACTTCAACACCTCGTGCCCGTCGGTCGCGGTCAAGCCCGCGACCGACAAGGAGCTCACCTACTGGTCGATGTGGACCAAGGACGAGCCGCAGGGCAAGGTCGTCCAGTACGTCGCCGACTGCTTCACCAAGCAGACCGGCGTCAAGGTGAACATCCAGTGGCTCGGCCGCGCCTACTTGCGCCAGAACCTGGTACCGGCGCTGAACACCGACACGGTCCCGGACCTGTTCGACCAGGACTTCACCGGCGTGAAGGCGGCCGTCGTCCAGGCGGGCGGCACCCAGCCCGTGGACGACGTCCTCGACATGAAGACCGGCGACGGCACGGTCCGCGAGATACTGCCCGCGCCGTACTGGGACACCCCGGCCGCCAAGGACGAGGCGGGCAAGCTGTTCTCGATCCCGTACATCGTCTTGGGCGACGCCTGGTGGTACAACAAGAAGCAGGTCGCGGGCCTGCAGGCGCCCAAGCGCATGGACGAGCTGTTCAGCCTGTTCGACTCCGCCAAGAAGGCGGGCCGCTCGGCGGTCGCGCTCGACGGTGACATCAGCTACTACGGGGCCTGGTTCTTCGAGCAGGCCGCCGCGCGGTACGTCGGTCCTGGCGGGCTGGCCAAGGCCGCGCAGGACAAGACCGGCCAGGCATGGAAGGCCGACCCGGGCTTCCAGAAGGCTGCCGAGTACACCTCCAAGATCGGCAGCTACCTCATCGACGGCTGGGACGCGGCCAAGTTCCCGCAGATCCAGCAGCGCTGGGCGGACGGCGACGCCGACTTCCTGTTCATGGGCAGCTGGGGCCCGACCGAGACCCGCGAGTACCTCAACAAGCAGGGCGGCGGCGAGGCCATCGACTACGGCTCGTTCCAGTACCCGATGCCCGAGGGCGCGACACACGACGTCATCGAGGTCCAGGAGATCGGCTTCAGCGTCACCAAGAAGGCCAAGCACCCCGAGGCCGCCAAGGCCTTCATGGCCTACTTCCTGAACAGGGCGATGCTGGCCGGAGTGCCCGCGGTCGCCGACAGCCTGACCCCGCGCAAGGACCTGCCCGTGCCCAGCGACATCGCCGACCTGAAGGCCGCGCTGGACGACCCGGCCAAGACGCACATGCTGTTCATGGACGGGCTGGACGGCATCGCCGGCGGCAAGTTCACCGAGCAGGTCCTCTTCCCCGCCGACAACGACCTGCTCAAGGGCAAGATCACCGCGCCGCAGTTCGTCGACAGGCTCGCCGCCAAGACCGCCGAGTTCTGGAAGACCCAGCACTGATGGCGCAGACCGTACAGGAGCGTGCGGTGACGCGCGGGCGCGCCCTGCCCGTCACCGGCACGCCGCACCTGGCCCGCAAGCGGCGGCTGTTCTGGCCGTTCGTGCTCCCGGCGATCGTGCTCTACGTGCTGTTCCTGGTCGGCCCGGCGATCGTCACCGTGGCGCTCAGCTTCACCCGCTGGTCGGGCGCCGGGACGCCGAGGTTCGCCGGCCTCGAGGAATACCGGCAGATGCTGGGCAGCGAGTCGTTCGGGTACGCCTTCGCCAACACGCTGATGTACATCGCGGTCGGCGGGATCGGGACGTTCCTGTTCGCCTTCCTGTTCGCGATGGTCCTGCGGGACATGAAGGCGAGCAAGCTGATCCGGGCGATCCTGTTCTTCCCGAACATCGTCGCGCCGGTGGCCATCGGCATGTTCTTCGGCTTCGTGTTCCGCTACAACCCCTCCAAGCAGGGCCTGGCCAACTTCCTGCTCAACCTGGTCGGGGCGCCCGCGGCCAAGTTCCTGCAGCCGGAGAGCGTCGTCTGGGTGGTGATCGGCGCGCTGATCTGGGCGAGCGCCGGGTTCTACATCACCATCCTGATGGCCGCGATCGACCGCATCCCGCCCTACCTGTACGAGGACGCGGACCTGTGCGGGGCGACGCCGTGGCAGAAGTTCCGGCACATCACGCTGCCCATGATCTGGGACGTGGTCGGTATCGCCGGGGTGCTGTGGACGATCGGCGCCGTCAAGATCTTCGAGATGGTCTTCGTCCTGGCAGGTCCTGGCACCTACCTGCCGCCCAACAAGACCTGGACGCTGGCGATCTACGTCTACGACCGGTCGTTCGGCACGCAGGGCACGCCGGAGTACGGCGTCGCCTGCGCCACGGCCGTCGTGATGATCGTGCTGGTGACCTTCCTGGTGCTGACGCTGCGCTGGGTGATGCGCAGGGAGAGGCTGGAGTACTGATGCTGCGCCTGGCAGGCAGGACGATCATCTGGCTGTTCACCGCGGTCAACGTCCTGCTGCTCTACTGGCTGATCGCCGCGTCGTTCAAGACGCCGCTGGAGATCTTCCGCGACCCGTTCGGGCTGCCGCACACGTGGTTCCAGCGCGGCCAGCCGTTCCGCAACTTCCTCTACGCCTGGAACCAGGCGGAGTTCGGGCACGCCTTCCTGATCACGGTCGTGCTGACGGCCCTGGCGTCGGTCACGATCGTGCTGGTCTCGGCCCCCACGGCGTACGCGCTGAGCCGGCTCGGCGTCCGCGGATCGGGGCCGCTGACCAGCTTCATCGCGATCGGGATGGGGGTGCCGATCCAGACGGTGATCATCCCGCTGTTCGTCGGGATGGCGCAGCTCAAGATGACCAACAGCCTGGTCGGGCTGTTCCTGCTGTACGTCGCGGTGTCGCTGCCCTTCACGATCTTCCTGCTGACCGGGTTCTTCCGCACGCTGCCGGAGGAACTGGAGGAGGCGGCCGCGCTGGACGGCGCCTCGCCGCTGCGGACGTTCGTGCGGATCACGCTCCCGCTGGCCAAGGGCGGGATGATCACCGCGCTGATACTCAACGCGATCGGGCTGTGGAACGAGGCCCTGCTGGCGATCGTGTTCATCCAGGACACCTCGGGCTTCACACTGGCCCGCGCGCTGTTCACGCTGTACGGCGCCGCCACCTACCAGTCGGAGTACGGCGGGCTGATCGCCGGCGTGGCCATCGTGGTGATCCCGATGCTCGTCCTCTACATCGTCCTGGCCAGGAGGATCATCTCCGGCCTCACCCTGGGAGCGGGCAAGTGACGCGGATCTCGGACCTGGGGCCCGTCAGCCCGCTGCCCATCCTCGGGCTGCTGCCGTACGGCATGCGCAGCGAGTACACCCGCGACCCGCGCGAGCGGGACATCCCGGTGCTGACGCTGGAGAACGACCACCTGCGCGCCGAGTTCCTGCCCTCGCTCGGCGGGCGGCTCTGGTCGCTCGTCGACAAGGCCGCCGGAAGGGAACTGCTGTTCAAGAACCCGGTCATCCAGCCGGCCAACCTGGCGCTGCGCGACGCCTGGTTCGCCGGCGGGGTCGAGTGGAACCTCGGCACGACCGGGCACTGGCCGCTGACCTGCGAGCCGCTGCACGCCGTCAGGGTCGGCGACGGGATCAGGATGTTCGAGTACGAGCGGGCGTTCGGGCTGGTCATGCAGCTCGACGCGCGGCTCGACGGCGACAGGCTCCTGGTCGGCGTGACGCTGCGCAACCCGCGCCCGCACACCGTCCAGGCCTACTGGTGGTCGAACATCGCGGTCCCCGAGACACCCGGCACCCGGGTGCTGGTCCCGGCGGACAAGGCCGACTACTACGGCTACGAGCAGAGGCTGACCACGGTCCCCGTCACGCCCGAGGTGCTGCGCCCCTCGACGTGGCGGCGGGCGGCCGACTACTTCTTCCACGTCGAGGGCCCGCCGTGGATCGCGGCGGTGGACTCCTCCGGCCACGGGCTGCTGCACCAGTCCACGGAGCGGCTGCTCGGCAGGAAGCTGTTCGGCTGGGGGACCGGTCCTGGCGGCTCGCGCTGGCAGGAGTGGCTGTCCGAGCCCGGCCTGCGGTACCTGGAGATCCAGGGCGGCCTGTGCCGCACCCAGCTCGAGCACGTCCCGATCGGCCCGGGCGAGCGCTGGACCTGGACGGAGAGCTACGGCCCCTACGACCCCGCCCGTATGGCAGGCCTGGAGAACGCCGCAGAGCAGTGGCAGGACCTGCCCGTGGGCGAGATCCTGCACCTGGGATCCGGGTGGGGCGCACTGGAAGGGCTGCCCGGTTTCCCGCCCGAGAGCCTGGGCCCCGAGCAGCGGCCCTGGCTGACGTTGCGCGAGACCGGCGTGCTGCCGGAACCCGCCGCGTGCGTGGTCGGCCCGGAGTGGCTGAGCCTGCTCGAGGGCGCCACCGACTGGCACGGGCTCTACCATTTCGGGCTCAACCTCCTCGCGGCCGGAGACCTCCGCGGCGCCAGGTCCGCCTGGGAGGAGTCGCTGGGCCTCAAGAGGTCCCCACTGGTCCTGCGGGCACTGGCACAGACCGGGGACGAGGCGGCCAGAGCCGTACTGCTCCTCGAGGCGCACGCGCTCGCGCCGGACCTGCACGTACTGACGGTCGAAACGCTCCGCGCCCTGATCGACGCCGATCGGGCCGGCGACGCACTGGAGGTGATCGACAACCTGGAAGACCGCCGTCACGGCCGGATCAGGCTCCTGGAGGCCCAGGCGGCCCTGAAGGCCGGTGACCTGGAGCGCGCCGGTCGCGTCCTCGACGGCGACCTGATGGTTCCCGACCTGCGCGAGGGTGAGGACTCCCTCGACGCGCTGTGGTTCGCCCTGCACGGCGACGACGCCGAACTCCCTGCCCGCTACGACTTCCGCATGAGCTGACCCCCCCAGGAGATCTCTGTGCTCCGTACCATGCTCGCGTTAGCCGCCTTACTCTTCCCCTTATTGCTCTCCGAGCCCGCCCAGGCAGCCGCGCTGTCGGTCTGGGTGCAGAACGAATCCGACCGCGCCTTCTCCTCCTCCAGCCCGCCGTCGAACGCGTCCGGCTCGATCAGGCTCTACGCCGCGCGCAACGAGTACCAGGCCGCGCAGATCCTGGTCCGGTCCAGCAGCGCGCGGACCGGAGTCTCGGTCGGCGTATCGCCGCTGACCGGACCCGGCGGGACCCTGCGCGACGTCAGCGTCCGCCGTGAGTACAACCACCCGAACGTCGCCAAGTGGGGCAGCGGCTACGAGAACCCGCCGGACGGCGGGACCGCCTACTTCGACGCGCTGGTGGACAACAAGCCGCAGAACCCGGCCGCGAACACCACGCTCGCGTACTTCTACCAGGTCCACGTCCCCGCAGGCCAGGCGCCGGGCGTCTACACCGGCAAGGCCGTCGTGCACAGCGACTCGGGCGACGTGACCGTGCCGGTTTCCGTGACCGTGTACGACGTCACGATTCCGCCCACCAACCAGTCGACCTTCAGGAACAACAATTGGTTCACCTCAGTGGGCTGGGACTACACCGGCACCGAGTTGTCCATCCCCGTCCAGTACGGCGTCACCGCCTACGACGCGCACTGGTGGAAGGTGATCGGCAACTTCGCGGTGAACCAGGCCAAGCACCGGAACAACGTGATCTACACCGATTTCCAGGCGCTGCTGATCCCCGGCACCACCGTGGACGCCTCCGGCACCTACACCTGGGACTGGACGAACTTCGACAGGTTCGTCCAGCTGTTCATCGACGCGGGCGCGATGCAGTACATCTACACGCCCACCCTGCTCGAGAGGGACCCGAACGGCAACATGCTCCTGGAGATGCTGGTCGCGGCCAACGGCGGGAGCGGCCCGGTCAAGCGGATCCTCGCCGCCCCCGACACCGCGCAGACCAACGCCTACCTGGACAAGCTCTTCCCCGCGCTCAAGGCGCACCTGGACGCCAAGGGGTGGACAGGCAAGTTCTTCATCAGCGCGCTCGACGAACCCGGGACCGCCAACCAGGCGACCAACGCCACCTGGTTCTACGGCAAGTACAGGACCTACTTCCCGAACCCGCTCAGCAGCGAGGCGCACCTCGGCGTGTTCACCGCCACCGAGCCAAGCCTGTCGACGCTCACCCCGCTGACCGCCACCTATGAGAGCAACGTCGGCCACTACCAGTCGCAGCGCCTGGCCGGCAAGGACCTGTGGATGTACACCTCGGGCGTGCCGCAGGACAGCTACATGAACCGGCTGATCAGCTACCCCCTCGACGGGACCCGGCTGCTGCCCTGGCTGATCTGGAAGGCGGGCGGCAACGGCTACCTGCACTGGGGCTGGAACTACTGGGGCAACCTCGGCGACGGCTCCAACTTCGGCAACGTCAACACCTTCGACGACTGGCAGAGCGGCGACAACTGGCTGGTCAGGCCCAACAAGCGGGACTACGACGTGTACGACAGCCTGCGCAGCGAGGCCGAGCTCGACGGCCAGCAGGACTTCGAGCTGCTCAATCTGCTCAAGGCGCGCAAGCCTGTCACGGCCCGGCAGATCGCGGAAAGCCTGATCACCAACGCGGCCTCCTACGAGCACTCCGGTGTGGCCGTCGTGGAGCGGCACAAGCAGATCCTGGACGAGCTGGTCTCGACCGCGCCCGACCCGGCCTTCCCGTTCGCGGACGCCTTCGACGGCACCGAGAACGCCTGGCGGCACACCAAGGGCACGTGGTCGATCAACTCGGGCGAGTACGTCCAGTCGGACACCGATGACTGGGGCGTCGCCTCGGCCGTCGAGGGCCGCACCTACGGTGACGTCGCCGCGAGCGTGGACCTGAAGATCACCGGCGTAACGGCCGGTGGCGGCGACACCAACTGGGCCGGGCTGATGATCCACAGCCTGAACCCGACCGACATGGACAGCGGTTACCTGGTCGCCCAGCGCAACGACGGCCGGGTCTTCCTCTACCGCAACGGCACCACGCTGGCCCAGGCCCCCGCGCCCGGATACGTGCCCGGCGCGTGGAACCGCCTGCGGGTGACCTACCAGCAGGGCGCGATCAAGGTCTACTCGGGCGGCGATCAGGTCCTCTCGGTCACCGACAACGCCTTCCCCCTCGGCAGCGCCGCCGTGGTCACCGGCGGTGCGAGCGCCCGCTTCGACAACGTCCACCTCAACCCGCTGGTCAACGCGGCCGAGCTCGGCACGGTGACCGCGTCGAGCAGCTACCAGGCCGACGGCTGGAGCAGGGCCGCCGCCAACGACGGGCTGCGGACCTCGCGGAGCAACGCGCTGGGGTGGAGCAGCATCGACAATCCGACCACCAACCACACCGAGTGGGTGCAGGTCGACCTCGGCAGCACCCGGTCCATCGGCAGGGTCGATCTCTACCCGCGCAACGACGGCGCGAACACCGGTCTCGGCTTCCCGATCGACTTCACCGTCCAGGTGTCGGCGAACGGGACAAACTGGACCACCGTCGCCTCCCCCACCGGGTATGCCCGGCCGTCCGCCGATCCCCAGACCTTCCCGTTTGCACCGGTCAACGCCCGCTACGTGAAGGTCACCGGCACCAACCTGCGAAGCGACGACCGCGGGGACTACCACATGCAGTTCGCCGAGATCGAGACCGCGGGCGGCGACCTGGCCCTCGGCCGCACTGTCACCTCGTCGAGCTCGGTCGAATATCCCGCCGAGAGCTGGTTGCGGACCAATGCCACAGATGGGGTACGGCTGTCGCAGCTGTGGTACTCGGTGGGCTTCAGTAGCGCGCTCGCGTCCTCCCAGCACACCGAGTGGGTACAGGTGGACCTGGGCGGACCCTCACGGGTGAGCAAGGTCGTACTGTGGCCGCGCAGCGACGGCGCGGCCACGGGGAACGGCTTCCCGGTCGACTTCACCATCCAGGTGTCGGCTGACGGGACCAACTGGACCACGGTGGCCACTCGCGCCGGGTACCCGAAGCCGGGTGCGACAGGGCAGCAGTTCGGCTTCGCTCCGATGACCGCTCGCTACGTGCGGACGACGGCGACGAAGCTTGACTCCAGCTACCTGATGCAGTTCGCGGAGATCGAGGTCTTCTGAGCCGTGGACGCCGCCGGTCTCCTCAAGGGGGCCGGCGGTTTCCGCGTGTCGGCGGCCACCGGCGCGGGCGCTGCGGCTGCCGTCGCCGAGTCATCCACATGCCGTCGTGTGGACAGCACGACGAGTGGCTGCCTGGAGGGAGACCGGGGAACGCCCGCCGGTGGCGGTATGGGCGCTCGAGCAGCTGGTCGACTTCCTGAACTTCGTTCGCGACGATCGGCTCTTCGCGCTGTGGTGGCTGGTGGCCCTTCGAGGACTGCGTCGTGCGGCGATGCCAAACCGCATCGCGGTCAGCGGTTCTCCGCAGCCCATCCTGTGCGCCTCGGGCTGATTACCGGCGCTACTGTCGGCGGCTTCTTCGTCATCTTCTTGTTGATCAGTGCCGCAACGGGATGGGAGTATGCCTTCGCGCTGTCTACCTTGCTTTTTTGCCTCTGCGTTGTGGCCTTCGCTGGGGTGGGCATGATGGGCATCGGCTACTTCGAGCGCTGGCGTCAACGGCACTACGGGCACTACCCGCATGAGGTTCCTGACGAGCCCGGCACCCATGCATAGCGGCCCGCGCGCTGTCTCGATGAGGCGGGTCGTGCTGAGTTGACGTGGGGTGGAGCCTAGGAGATTCGAACTCCTGACATCCTGCTTGCAAAACGGCCTGATCTTCAAGGACAACGGCCTCGACCTGCGCTGAAGACGGTCCGCGAGTGACCGTGATTGACCGCTGCTGACCACCCTTAATGGCACGCTAATGGCACAGGTCTTCTCTTGAGCACGCCTACCGGGGATCATCCCGCGCCTATCCCGTGGTTTGCGATAATGGACGCGTGAGTCGCTCACGGACCCGACGTACCAAACGAGAGCACTGGCCTGGATTGTGCACTCGCTGTGGTCGTCGGCAAGCCTACTCGGATCGCTACGATGCTGCCTTGTGTCCGTGGTGTGACGAATGGCGTGAGGGCGCTTGCTGGGACGATGAGTGTTCGTATTGCCGTGACCGGCCAGAACGTCCCAGCGTGGCCAGAGAACTGGCCCCTGATGAGCCGGCCCTGCGCAAAGCAGCTCGGCTATCGGCCCGACGGTCTCACAGACTACAAGAACACTAGTTTGGAAGATTTCGGCTCATGATCTCCTGACATGCTCCGGCCCTGGGCAGACGCCGTGCGGCCCTGCCCGCGAGTCCCCGCTACTCCCCCTGATCACCGCCCCATCGGGCACGCAACGGGCACGCGCGCCCACTGACGACGTCAGCCGCGTGGTCAAGGCCTGTAGACGTTCGACAGCGGCAGATAGGAGCTGACTCTATGGGCGATACTGGATGAAGGAGTCCTGGCCCGACCGACCGGCAGTGAGGCGGTGATGGCCGAGCAGATGGCTCACTTGGCCGCCCTGGACGAGCACCCCCGCATCAACATCCGCGTGCTCCCGCATAGCTCCTGGCTGACCACGGGTCTACAAGGTGCTTTCGTTCTCGCCGGGGGGCCAGGGATGCCAGATATGGTCTACCTCGAGTCGATCACCATAGGCCAGATCACTGCCGACAGCGCACGCGTCCGCGAGGTCAGGCTGAAGTACGAGATGCTGCACAACGAAGCCCTGCCCCGTCGGGCTTCGCTGCAGCTCATAAGGGAGATGGCAGAGAAATGGACGAACTGACCGAAGAACTTCTCAAGAACGCTGAATGGCGCAAGGCCACCCGCTCCGGCGATAGCGGCGATTGCTTGGAAGTAGCTCCCCTGTCTGACGGCCGCGTGGGCTTGCGCGACACGGAGCGCCTCGACCTCGCTCCGTACGTGGTCACACCGTCGGTCTGGGCCGCGTTCATCGATGGTGCGAAGAAGGGTGAGTTCGACTTCTAGTACGGACTGGTACGGAGGAAGAGCGAAGGGTCGTCGGCGCTCGTCGAAGGCCCTTCGCTCTAACGTGCGATCGTGACGATGTTCGCCGGGCCGCACAAGCGAGTAAGGTGGTGGCCGTTTCAGTGCTGCGATCAGTGTCATAGACGGAGAACTCCTCATACGGGCAGTCGGCTTGCATGTGATCTTCTACATCAACGCCCCTATCGAGATCGTCGTCGTAGCCTAACCGCCGCCCGTTCGTCCCGCCGTGGGCTCGGACGCTGACCTGCTGAATCTGCATATCCATATCCGGATATGCCAGACGCATAAGTCGCGCCGGGGGCCCGATCTTGTAAGCGATGTGGGCTGGTCTCGGTCCCCCGTAGTTGGCCGTATATGTCCCTGTTTGTGCTGGGGACGTATCCCTTTTGGTCAGTGTGAACGTTTCGCGACCGAGAGTAGTCATGTGGCGGGGTGTGAAGAATCGGTTGCAGATCTCGACGGGGCGCAGTTGAGTGGCGGGCTGTCGGGGCAGCCGGGCACGGTCATATCCCCCCTCCCGCATGAACATTGTCGGCGGTCTATGGCTGGCTGCACCCGGCCCGCTGCGGGAGGGTGTTTCCTCCATTACGCACTCTCACCTAATGAGACGGGGCCTCCTTCGGTTGCCTGCTGGGCGGCAGTGCGCAGATGGTGGACCGCGATGTCAGGTACGCCCGGCCGTCCGGCGCACGGACGGCACGGACGTGCTAAACCTTGTGAGCTACCAGTTACCGTCGCTGATGGGCTCCAGCCGGAACTTCTCGTTGTCTTGGGTGCCGGTGTCGTACTGGTTCAGGCTGGCGCCGTCCTTGAGGCTGGCGTTCTCGATGGCCAGCACCTTGCCCGAATGCTTGACCACGATGCGGACGTAGCCGT
>NZ_JBEXUP010000059.1:0-35367 GCF_040614375.1 Nonomuraea sp. NPDC005983 | reverse complement strand
CGTCGCCGGCGTCGCGCAGCTCGAACTTCTCGTTGTCTTGGGTGCCGGTGTCATACTGGTTCAGGCTGGCGCCGTCCTTGAGGCTGGCGTTCTCGATGGCCAGCACCTTGCCCGAATGCTTGACCACGATGCGGACGTAGCCGTCGCCGGCGTCGCGCAGCTCGAACTTCTCGTTGTCTTGGGTGCCGGTGTCATACTGGTTCAGGCTGGCGCCGTCCTTGAGGCTGGCGTTCTCGATCGCCAGCACCTTGCCCGAATGCTTGACGATCAGCCGGGCTCGCGGCGGGAAAGGAGCCATGGGTACCTCCTTGGTAGGGGAATTCGGGAGCAGGACCCTGACACACACCGGACGGTGCGGCCCTGCCAGTGGTCACCACATTGAGCCGGTCGACATTCAAGGGTCAATAGAGAAACAGTGGCCATATCAGGACATATTTCTCTGGATAGGTGACTAAATGAGCTGTTCTCAGTAGTCGAAGATCACATTGTGTGGCGCCGATGGGGTCCAGTCGTGCTCGTGATGAAGGAGAACCAGCGCCGCCTGAGTGATTTTCCCGATGCGCCAGGGATCGAGGCTGACCCGGCGCAGAGCCTTGAAGGTGACCGTGAGTAGAGCATTTGCGCGCTTGCCGACCCCACGCAGGCCCCGCAGCAGTTTGTTGAAGGTGTGCTGGTCATCGCTGAGCCTGTGCTGGTGACGTTTCTTCTTCACCGGGACGCGGACGACATCGGCGGCGCCCTCATAGCCCAGATCGGCCAAGGCCGGCAGGTCGGCGCGGACGGTGGCCAGGGCTGTGATGATGCCGTGGCGGCGGGCGCAGGTCATAATGCGGTGGCGGAGTGTGACTCAGCCGTCCATCCACTGGAGTGGGCCAGACGCTCAGTCTGTACCGTGGTAAACGCAGCCGAGACGCTTCTGAGCTGTGATCGCCACGTTGATCGGCGAGCGGCTTGACCAATTCCTGAGCCCAGTAGCAGGCGAAATCCGAACCGAAGTACCCGCCCGGTCCTTCAGTTTGGCATTCCCTTGGGCTTCTCGCAGGTCTGACTTGACCTGGCAGGCGAGCGGCGTGCTGTTCCGCCCCGCCGCCCGGCCGTCGATGTGCCGGATGCGTGCCGAAGAGCATGTGACGAGCATGAACTCGGCCGTCTGTACCTCTCGGAAGAGGGTCGAGAACCGAGAAAACGCAGGTCAGATGGGGTGCAGGGTGGTAGGGCGCCCGGGGCTCGAACCCGGAACCTACGGATTAAAAGTCGACAGAAATTATGTCGGGCCCTATCGCGCCGTACCTTAACGTATCGCTCTGTCCGCAAATGCCGGTGTCGAAAATGCCCAAGAATGCCGCCCGGTGCTATGCCGTATCAGGTACCGAAGAGCATCCGACGAGCAACCGTGGGGTAGTTGGAATTCCTTGGCTGTTTCTGTTTTACGTTCGATTTGCGAGCTGACGCCTTGGGGGCATCGGTGCTGATGGTGTCAAGGGAGTCGCCCGTCGCGCCGAACCGGTGATCGCCCCCGTAGCCGGGAACAGTGCGGCCTCGAGGCAGACGGCCCGTTGCTACATCCCCATTTGCAGGTCGTTAGCTGACGTTGCGCTGTCCGCCAGCCCGCAGCGGGGTGACGGTGCCAGCGGTAGCCCGGGCCATGCGCACCCGGCGCCAAGCCGTGGTCCAGGTGACCAGATCGTCCTCACTGCCGCCACACCCATGAATGAAGGCCATGACCACCTTGAGGGTGGGCAGGCGTGGCGGCCTATTGGCGTCGAGGGCCTCGCACAAGGTGCTGGCCCCGACGGTCTTGCCCGCGTTGCGGGCGATCTCGCGGAAGGACGGCTCGCCCGCCCACACGTGGAATTCTCGCATCACCGCGAGGAACTCCTCCTTTGAGGAGGCGCGCATCGGGTCCGGTTGGAGGTCATATCCAGGGAGATCTGCCCGCAGCCGGTGCACTCGATTGTTTTCGAACCAGGGATGTATACCGGATTCCCCATCGCGCCACATCTCCCAATAGCGACGGGCCTGCTGTGTGATCGAACGGTCAGTTTCAAGAGCCTTGAAGATGCGCTCGTAGAACTGCCAAGGGCATCTCTTCCCCTCTCCGCTCAGGGCCGGGGGAAGAAGGTCCATGGGTGCAGTGGCACGCTCGGCCAGAATGTCGAAGGACATATTCTGGCGCTTCACTTGCGCAGCGATAAGTTTGCCGAGTTCAACGCTCGGATAGATCGAGCGGGCCATCATCGGGCCTTGTGCGGCTGAAGCTTGCCGAACCGAAGCGCCGCTCCGGTGATCGTCGTAATCAGCAGCGCGATCATTTCCGTGGTCATGCCGCCCGCGTGTGCTGCGGCTGCGAAGACCACCAGGATGATGACGAGGATCAGCGCCGCGGGGACGTTGCCGATGCTGGGGATGCGGATACAGGCAGCGGGCACGCGTACTACCGCCTTTCACGTCGTGTTCGCCTGAGCAGGCAGGGGATAACCGGGTCAGCGAGGCCGGAAGCTGCAACCTCTTCGGTGACCGCGCACGTGGTTCATGATGGCGCATCACATCAGCCACGCGCATCCGAAACCCATTCTCCTCAAGGGTGCAGAACCCTGTTTCGCTTCAGCTTTCGCCAGACAAGAACCTGCGACGTTTCCTGCAGTTCGACCGTGTTCGAAAGCGTTCGGTCTTGTCCATTGGCGCTCTGAGTTGCTTGGACTACAGAAAGAGGGCTAGGCAGACCACACAATGGTCACCAGGAGCGGAGAACAGACAGCTTGCTCGCTGGTGTGCCCCGTGCCGTCCCCGCCGATCGGGGGCCCTTTGATGTCGCGTTGTCTGAGCAGGCAGGGATGTCGAAGGCCAGGGGCCCGCTGCTGCAACAGCGGGCCCTCTCATCACCGCACCCGGGCACGGCCGCCACCGTCGACCGGGACCGCCACCGTCCCGGCCAGGCTGATGTCACCCACAACACCATCCTGAACACCGGGTACCGGCAGCTGTCGGGCTGGGCTGACGGCTAACTCATCCACAAGATCCGGCCAGGCCCCTACACCGCCGCGCCCATCCGCCAGCGCTTCCGCGGGGCGCTCGCAAACGGGTCTGACGATCTTCATCGAACACGGCACTCGGCGACTACATCTGGCCGGAGTGCCCCCGCACCCGGGGCTCGAACCGGAATCTACGAATTAAAAGCGGCGATACGCGCATCAATGATCATCCGCTCAATGGCGGTGTTAAGTTGCCGCGGGTCCCTTGTAGGGGCCTCGGCGAAAAAGTTGATGACATCGTCGTCGCTGAGTCGTGCGACCAATCTCGCAATCGCATCGGCGCTGTCAGCGGCCGTACGATGGCTTAGGAGCAGCTTGAGTAGACCCTTTCGCGCGACTTCAGCTTGCAGTGCACGTTCCGCGCGCTTTGCTGCGGGTGTTGGGTCCGCCGCCGCCACGGCGGTTAGAAAATCTGGGTAACCGATCGTGATATCGAGATGAGGCGGGAGCGGCTGCACGTCTGTCGTCCCCGCAAGAAGTGTAGGAATGGCCGTCTTCCGTACCCACTCCTCAAGATCGCGCAACTCGTGGATCAGGATGTTCCATGACTCATCGTGCGGCCGCTGAATGGCGATCTTGGGCCAGATGTCGAGCGCTACCTGCACGCCTCTGGGAATGCTCGCAAGCACATCACCTACTGCGATGGGACGGTCAGAGGCTGGTGAAAGCACCATGCCCTCAACCAGTTCCTCCGGTCGGACCGCTCCGAGATGCACAGCAGCCACTGCCGGGGTGCGATGCTTTGCCCAATTCGTATGCGCAACCAGGCGACGGAGGGGATGATCAGCTGGCTGCTGGCGATGGTACGGCTGAAGGTCGCGAAGCCGCTCACACAGATCTTCGCCGGCCTGTAGAGGGCGGAGACTGGCGCGGCTTGACCTCTGCAGCCACTTGAGGAAGCCGTCGCTGGTTGTTTGGGCGGGCATCTCGATACTGATCGCTTCCTGCGCAGTCAGTGCACGCCCGAGCCGGAATTCGATCTCGGCATACACGACGTGCTCGAGGGCGGAGCGCAGCTGGTTCAGTGCGTCGGCCGCATACCGCGGTAAAGCTTCAGGCAGGGGCGCGATGCGCGTCACCGTCGCCCGGATCCTTTCGCCATCTTCGACGTCTTTCACATCAAACGGAACCTTGCTCATGTAGGCGTGTTGGATGCGGGCTGTGGCGGCGATCAGGTCGTCTGCATGCGCGAGGCTGAAGAGGACATGGCGCTGGTGATTCGGCAGCCAAGGGTAGTCACTCACGCGGCAAGCGTAGATCGTTCCCGTCGTCGGCGGCTGCTGCGGGCGCTTGAGGGTGCCTGTGGGGTTCAAGAACTCGAATCACTCTCAGCGCAGAACCCTCGTCCGGTTGAGCGGGAGGGGGTGAAGGCGCCGAGTGACCAGCCCGGGTCGGCTGGGATCAAGTCTCGTGATCTTCTCTACGGTGTACGCCGTCACTCGGCACCTGCTGTCCTTGCCCGCACTTCTGCTACGCCGCAATGTCTCCAAGGAGGCGGAACTGCTGGTGCTTCGGCATCAGAACACGGTCCTACGCCGCCAGGTCCCACGGGTGCGCTACGAGCCAGCCGACCGCTTGTGGCTGGCGGCGCTCTCGCACCTGATACCCCGCCATCGCTGGGGGAAGGTTTTCCCGATAGCCCCGGCCACCCTGCTGGCCTGGCACCGCAAACTCGTGGCGAACAAATGGGACTACGGCAACCGTCGCCGTCCCGGACGGTCACCGACCGCGGCTGAGGTCAAGGCACTCATCCTGCGCATGGCCGCGGAGAATCCCCGCTGGGGTCACCGGTGCATCCACGGTGAACTGACCCGCCTCGGCCACAAGATCGCCGCCGCGACCGTGTGGAACATCCTGAACCGGCCCGGGATCGACCCCGCTCCGCGCCGCAGCGGGCCGACGTGGAAGCAGTTCCTGACCGCCCAAGCCGAGCGCATCGCCGCCGTCGACTTCCTGCACGTGGACACCGTCAACCTCAAACGCCTGTACGCCCTGATCATGCTCGAACACGGCAGCCGCCGTGCCCACCTGCTCGGCGTCACCGCCAACCTCACCGGCCCGTGGATCGCCCAGGCCGCCCGCAACTTCCTCATCGACACCGACACCGACACGACGAAGCTGAAGTTCTTGATCCGCGACCGTGGCGGCCAGTTCACCGATGCCTTCGACGCGGTCTTCGCCGACGCCGGCCTGCGCGTCATCAAGAGCCCACCGCAGGCCCCGAAGGCGAACGCGGACTGCGAAAGGATCATCGGCACCCTACGCCGCGACCTCCTGGACAGGATGCTCATCCTCAATGAGCGCCATCTACGCCGAACCCTCACTCGCTACCTGGAGCACTACAACACGGCTCGGCCTCACCGTGGTATCGGACAGTTGTCCCCGTCGCAAGCCGAAACCGGACCGCCAACCCCCAACGACCTGGCCGACCACCGAGTCCACCGCAGATCCATCCTCGGCGGCCTCATCAACGAGTACCAGATCGCCAGCTGAAACCACCGAAGACCGGCAGGCCAAACACCCAAATCCTATTATTGAGCCCCACAGGGTGTTGGTCACTTGGGGTAAATGTCGGTCGAGCCTTCTATGGTTGTGTTCCCGATCAATCGCAGGAGATGCCGTGGCCGTCCCACACGAGAACCACATCCGCAAGCGTCTCGCGCAACGGCTGGATGTCCTGGAGGCGGGCCTGCGTTGCGTCACTGAAGAGTACGTGGTGGCGAATGAGCAGGGCGCTGGCGGGAGGATCGACATTCTCGCCCGCGACCAGCACCGCATGTGGGTCGTCATCGAACTCAAAAGGGCGAACAAGACGGCGCGCGAGGCCACGCAGGAGATCGCGAAGTACGCCGAGCTGCTCCGACAGGAAAAGAGGCTCCGCGCGGATCGGCTCAGGGTGATCGTGGTCGCCCTTGAGCCACAATGGGCAGAGTTGCTGGCCCCCATCAGTAACCTCGCCCGGGATTGGCACCACGACCTTCGTGGATACAGCTTGAATGTTGACGATGTCGGGAATCCTCTGGATGCGCGCCGCGTGGACCTGTTGCCGGAACCGCTTGATCAGAAGCTCACGTCCGTACACCACATCTACCTGTTCGAGGAGCCAGCACGTCGAGACCGCTGCTGGCGTCAGGTTGTTCAGCGTGCGGCGGAAGTCCACGTGAACGATCTCGTGGGTGTCGATCTCGACTATTGCGGTTCGTCAGAGATGGTGGTTCATCCGTACGCGCTCTATATCGCCCTAGGGAGTGTTGATCACAGCGCAGAGGAGTCGCTTTGTTTGGACGGTTGCAACCATTATGTTGTAGCTGCGGACGACCGCAGCCAGTATGAGCATCCGGACGAGTACAACGCACTGTGCCATATAACGAGTTCAGTCCTCGGCGACAGCGCTGAAAGCGGCTATCCCGACAAGTTCGCTGAGCTCGTCCTCGGCCTGGATTGGGAGGTCGCCCAGGTGCGTGCCACTGGTGTCTTCTCACTCGATGTGTACGAGGACGACGACCTCGTCAACGCTCTCCGGGGGAATGAGGGGGGTGCGCAGGTTCTCTTCCACGGCAGCGCCAGCACGAAGGTTGTCTCTCAGTGGGGAGAATTCAGGCGGTCGATGGCTGCGTGCCTGGCTGGGAACGACGACTGGATGGAACTTGTCGGTGGCTGGTTGGATGCCGTTGCCGGCCTACCAGTCGAGCTCGACGTCACCGTGCACATTTATAACCCTTGCGACCTGTTGGCAACGCTTGTCCTTGGGTTGCCGGAGTCTCTCCAGGAGTATCACTCCGAGAGCATGGTCGCCGGGATGGCTGAATACGTTCCGATGGTCTACGCGACCGCGGTCCCTCGCGACCGTGATCACTATGCTCACGAGCTTCGCGGGATCCTCCGCTGGAACGGCAAGACGATCCCCGACCTTCGCGACCGCGTCGAGAGGGTCTATCCAGATGGTCTCAGCTGGCAGATTGCCCGGTGGGGTGGCACCTGGTGGCAAAACGATCGTGACCTCCTGCGCATGCTCGGCATGCGATATTTAGCGGAGTGGGCTGTTCTCGCTCCCTTGCCTCAGCGAGGGTTCGAACAGTGCGATGGAGGGGTCCTCCTGCCGAGCGATTTGGATCCAGCCACGGTCCAAGAATGGGGTGGCTGGCTCGGGCTCGCCAGTTTCATCGAGCGGCATCGTGATGAGATTCTCCTTCTTGCCCACAATTATCGGCGCGGGTGGATTCCCGGCGACTGACACAAATGCGTGGTCCGCTCACGGGAGGATGAACCGCAGGACGGCGAATTACGGCAGCAGCAGGTTGATCGCCACCCCGATAGGGATGGACGTGAGCACGCGGGCGGGCCTGAAATTCCGCCTAACGCCCGGGTACGCAGGAGGCCCACGTGCGCGAAGACGGCCTCATGACGCCCCGTCAGCGGACGTGCGTTGCTTCGCGGGGGCGCGACTACCCCAGTGGGTCGACGCAGCCAGGCACGTATAGCGATTCCTGTGAGGAGCCTTGTGAGCACGCTCGGTAGTTTCATCTGGTCGATCGCCGACCAGCTTCGGGACCCTACCGCCCCAACCAGTACGGGAACGTGATCCTCCCGTTCACGATCCTTCGGCGCCTCGACTGCATCCTGGAGCCGGACCGCGAGACTGTCCGAGACTTGGCCGCGGCATGGCGCCTGCCGAAAATTGCATGCGCCCAGGTCATGACCATGTGAGGACTTCGCTTGGCGGTGCAAGCTCCGGCCACTCAGAAGACGGAACGCGTACGGCACGATGATCAGCCGTGCTCCTTCGCCTGGCCTACCTCACCGTCACGAGCATGTTCGCCGCGCTGCGGTTGCTGCCCATGGGCGATCGGGATAAGGACGTGGAGATGCTCGCCCTGCGCCACCAGATCACCGTCCTTGAACGCCAACTCGGCGCCGACACCAGAGTGAGCTTCGTACCCGAGGACCGGGCCCTTCTCGCCAGGCTCCTGACCTCGCTGCCCCGAAAGCACCTGCGCCGACTGCAACTCCTCGTCCGCCCGGACACCGTCTTGCGCTGGCACCGCGACCTGATGAAACGGCGTCACGCCCGTACCTGCCGGCCGAAGCGGCCTGGGCGCCCGCCCACGGTCCGCTCCATCCGCGCTCTCATCTTGCGCCTGGTTCGGGAGAACCCGACTGGGGATATCGGCGAGTGCATGGTGAGCTCGCCACACTCGGCATCAAGGTCGCGCCGTCCACGGTCTGGGAGATCCTCAAGCAAGAAGGCCTTGATCCGGCACCCCAGCGGGCATCCACCACGTGGGCCGACTTCCTGCGCTCGCAAGCCGACGCCCTACTGGCTTGCGATTTCATCGAAACCGTCACTTTGAATGGGCAGCGCCAGTACATCCCGGCTGTCATCGAGCACGCCGGCAGGCGCATTCGCGTGTTGGGCACCACCGCTCACCCGACCGCCGGCTGGGTGATCCAGGCGATCAGGAATCTCGTGATGGACCTGGAGGACGCGAACTGCCGGGCACGCCTTCTGATCCGAGACCGAGATGGGAAGTTTCCCGCCCGCATGGACGGAATCCTCGCCGACGCAGGTATCCAGACCGTACTCACCGGTATCCGGATGCCGCGAATGAATTCCATGCAGTCCTGCCGCCACGAACTCCTGGACCGCTGCCTGCTCTGGAACGAACGCCACCTCAGGCACGCCCTACGCGAGTACGAACTGTTCTACAACCGGCACCGAGCCCATCAAAGCCTGGCCCAAGCCGCCCCGCTGCGTACTGTCTCGGACCCGATCACGGATCCAGAGCGAATCGCCGACCTGAACATACGCCGACGAGACCGACTTGGTGGCGTCCTTCACGAGTACTCACATGCCGCTTGACCTGCATGGATGAAATTTTCGGCAGGCGCAATGTCGTGGTGCTGCTGGAAGGTCGGATCGAACGCCGCAAGTTACTCGGAGGAGCGATCAACGAGTACCACCGAACAGCGTAGCGGACCCAGAGAAGCGCCAGCTCAGAGGACGTACACGAGATTTGAAGCGGTACAGGTGACGGTTACGTCCCACCGAGTGGTGTAGATCAGGATCGCTTTGATGAAGCCCAGGACATAGGGCGCCGCTCGCGCTGCGCTTCCCCATGCTGGGCCTCTCAGCGCCTAGCGGCCGTGTCAGCTCGAGTGATCAGATCGACATAGTGGTCGTACTGCTCGTCGACGTGCGCCTTGTCGCGGACGAGCGTTCCTTCCTCTGGTCGGTAGGTATGCGTGGGCTGGTCGCGAAATGACAGCCAGTCGAAGCCGCTGTTCACCCAGATGTCGTCGAAGATCAGGATGTTAGCGTCCTGGTCGGCCACGTGAGCCACCGTGAGCCGAGGATATCGGCGGGCAAGCGTGCGCAGCCGACCGAGAGCACTGTTGTCACTGTGGATAAGGTCGCTGCCGAGGCCATAGGCGATGTGGGCGGTCAGGGCCGATCGGCGCAGCATGGTCTCCAGTTTGGCTATGAAGTCGCCAGTGACCACGGCATCTCGCACGAACGGGGCGGCCAGCAGGAATCTTATGCAGGCGGTCTCGAGCGCGGTCATCAGCAGGTCCCGGTGCTCGAACAGCGGCACTGAGCGGACGGTCAGGGCGTCCAGTTCGGCGCGGGCGGTGACGCTCTCATGCCCCTCGGTGTCCGACAAGCCCGTGGAGGGTGTGCCATCGTCGGATGGCGGGGTGTCGGCCCGGCGTTGCAGGTCGCGAACCACGTCGTAGGGCGTGCGCCGATGACGCAGCGGTGCCGGCAGATCCGGCTCGCCGACGGCGGGCGCGATTTCTATCTTAGTCCGTTCTAGTCCGCCGACCTGATGCAATGCGCTGTCGTGGGGCTCGCTAAGCGTGTCGTCGACGACGAGGTTGAAGCGCTGGTCATCGGCCGTGTCCGAAATAAAGACCAGCAGTACGGCGGGCAGGTAAAGCCGCGGCTGGCGGGTGATCGCCTCGACACTGAGAAGTTCGATTTCCGGGTGGCCATTGTCCTGCTGGGCCTGACGCAGGAGCAGGTTGAGCCGCCGTGGGGTCACATCGCTGGTGGCCACTTCCGCAGTGCGAGCGGGCGGAAGAATCAGCATGCCGAGCGCATCGGCGTCGGCCCGGGTAACCAGATCGGATCGGCTGTGCGGGGTCGGTTTCCACAGCAGTCGGTCGAACGCCGACTGGTACTCGGTGCGTTGCGGGGTAATCGTGGACAGTTCCTCGACCGCGCGCTGGCCGCCGTAGGTAAGCAGGACCTTGTGCCCGCCCAGACTGTCCGGCCGGTACTCGATGGTTTCGGCCGATAGCTGGTGCACAACAGCGTCCGAGACAGTCGGCGCATCAATGCCCAGCACGGCCGCCATGTTGCTGATCTTGTGGATGCCGTAGTCAGCCAGTCGCAGCACGAACTCGTCCACTAGGGGGAGCCTTTTGCGTTGCTGCGCCAGCACGTCGAGAGTGAGTAGAGACACCGGTACGGCTGCTTCGCCAGCGTAGGCAAGCCGGTAACCGGGGTGCTGGTCGCTGTAGCGGCGTGCCGCGATGACGGTGGTGTCAGCCATTGCTCGCGTCTCCGATCCTACAGGTGGCGTCGTGGCGCCGAATGTGGGTCAGCACCTTGCTCAACGGGCCGCGTACCGATTCGCAGAATGAAGCGTCGCCGACGATGACCAGGCCGTACCGCGACCGGGACATGGCGACGTTGATGCGCCGCCAGTGCAGCGGTCCGAGGAACCCCAGCTTGCGCTGATTGTTGCTGCGGACCACGGAGTAGAGGGTGACGTCGGCTTCGCGTCCCTGCACGGCGTCGACGGTATTGACCTCGATCTCCAGCTTCTCCGATCGTAGACCGGCGGCGGCGTGGTGCAGCCGTTCTCTCTGCTTGCCGTAGGCGGTCAGCACCAAAACCCGCAATGGTCTCCCGCCCGGCGGTGTGATCACTTCCTTCTCCAGCGCCGCACGCAGGGTAGTGATTGTGCGGCGGATGATGTGTACTTCACAGTGGTTGACCATGCTGGTGCCGTCGGCTTGTTCACGCCGATCTGCTATCGCGCCGGTATCCAACCAGGTGACCGGCTTAAACAGTACGTCCCAACTAGGTAGCGCATCTGTAGGCATCGACACTAGCTGACCGCCGTAGAAGCAAGCCGACACGAGGTCACCGATGCCGGGAACCATCCGGTACTGCTTGGTCAGCTGGTATCTGGCGGCAGCGGGCGCGTGGTCCAGCAGCCGTTGGAACAGGCTCTGCTCGATGTCAGCGCGTTCAAGGCCGTGCCGCTCCATCAGCTCAGGATGGTCGAGGACCTCTTCTTGCATCGGCGGAAGCTGGTTGGAGTCGCCGACCAGCACCCATCGCTTGGATCTCGACAACGGCACCAAGGTTTCGGTCGCGGTCGCCTTCGACGCTTCGTCCAAGATGCACAGGTCAAACTGGAGGTCTCGGACGGCGGGGTGCGACAGGAACCCCAGACAGGTACCAGCGACCACCCGCGACGCGCGCAGCACCACGCCCTCCAGTTCGCGACCCGATTCGATCCGCTGGAACCACTCTGCTTGCAGGGTCAGCAGGTCGACGAGTTTGCGTAGCTGCTCATCATTGCCAACGACGGCGTCGAACGCGTCCCGGGCGACCTGCAAGGTCAACTCCTGCGGCAGGTCCAGATCTCCGCCCAGGGCCAGGTTGGCCCGCTCACGCAGATAGTCGATCCGGTCGCCGAGCGCTTGGACGCGGTCGTTGAGCGAGGCGGTCTGCGCTTCGGCGTCCTGCTCTCCGAAATCGGGCAGCTGACCGTGCACGCTGCTGGATCTCGTGTCGAGGCCGTCCAGCCGAGCTCGGGTATTGCCGAGTTCGCGCAGCGCCTCGATCAGCTCCAGGATTGCCGCGGCACCTTCCACGTGGCCGAGGTCAACGCCAAAAGCCGTGGCGCGTCGTTTCAGCTCAGCCTCGGCTCGCTGTCGGACCTCACGGATCATTCCGGGCATCTTCTGGTCGAGCAGATGCTCGCGGGCCTCAGCGGCGATCCGCGGGTCGTCGTCCTTGCCGAGCCTGACCAAATGGTCCACGCCGGCTTCGGAGAGTCGTACAAGTGCGTTGTCGACCGCGACGTGGGCCTGGCTAACCAGCAAGATCCGCGCGTCAGGCTTGCGCGCCAGCTCCTGCTGCACCAGTTCGGTGATGAAGCTCGTCTTGCCAGTCCCCGGGGGGCCCTCAAGTAGGAAGAAGTCGGCGCTGCCCATCGCCGTCATGACGGCGGTCTTCTTGTCGTCGTCCAGCGCTCTGCCCGACCACTTGTCGATCACTCGGGCGATCGGGACAGCGATTCGCGTGGGGTCGAGCAGCAACGTACGCAACTGCGGACGGACCGAGATCCCGGCGCGGACGTTGACGACGGCCTCGCGCTGCCGACGCAACGCCGACGCAGTCGGCGCAGAGTGCTGTGCTAGCTCACCGGAGGGCGGCAGGCTCTTGATCTTTCTCGGGTAAGCGAGCGTGATGGTCGTGTCGTCCTGGGCGATCACGACGCCGGGACCGCCGACGGGTCGCCCCGCCGGGCCGCGGCAGACCCGATCCTTCCCTAGAAGGTCGGAGTCGCTGGTCTCGCGAAGGTGGAACTTGACGCGACGGCCATCGATGTCGATCGACTTGTACGCTAATGGCGTTTCCCGCTCGAGTTCCAGATTCTCCTTCGCCTCGATTAGGTCGATCCACTTGTCGAACATCACGTTCTCGGTCCGACGATGCTTCTCGTCGTCCAACCGGATGTAGTGGTCGTCGACGCCAGCAAGGATCAATTCTTTGGCCGCCATGGCCGCTGCGGGCGGCTGGGGGCGCGACGTCCACACGATCTGATCGCTGACCGGCCAGCCTCGCCGACGCAGGCCTTCAAGGACCGACTCGGCGGCATTGTTGACCTTGGTCAGGACGAACTCGGGCCGGTCAGGCTGCACCGCGAGCCGTAGGCGACGCTCTCGACCGATTAGCTCCAACGTGTCGATCGACACGTTACCGACGCCGTCGGTGTACCTCAGCAGATGAGCACCTTGGGCCAGCTCACTGGCAAGGGCCTGCTCGATCGCATCGGAGTCACGGTCCAGCGGCGGCGCGGCCAATCTCCGGGCCGCGTCCTCGCTAACCCGCAGTTGCAGTCGATGGATGTACGTCGAGAAACGGCGCTGACGGCTGGACTGGATCTCCCGTAGCCGACTGCGCAACACCACCGCGTTCTGCGGCCGGGCCAGAGGGTCCAGGCTGGTGCACTGGGTGAGCAGGTCATGGACCTGTGGTGGCACATCGAGGTCGGCCAACGCCGCCGGGATGTCGGGATAGTCATCGAACGGGCCGCTGGTCAGGCAACGCAATGCGGTCGCGGCGAAACCCCACACGTCCCGGCTCGCGCTGGCCATGCCCTGCAGATCCGGTGGTGCGTACGGACGCGAGAAGTGCTCGACGAGCGTGAGCCCCGTGACCATCTGGCTACGGATCTTGCTGATCCCGAAATCGGCCAGCATAGGGGTGCCGTCCTCGGCGATCAGGATGTTCGCGGGTTTGACGTCGCGGTGAACGACGTCCCGTTGATGCGCGTGGGCCAGCGCCTCGACCAGCGGGAGCCCCCACTGGTCGGCGAAGTCGTCCCAACCCAGATCCCCGTCCGCTGGTAGGACCTCGGGCAGGTTCTTGTCCAACCAGGGCATGACCAGGTAGAACGCATCCTCATGCTCATCTTCGCCGAAAGCGCGCAACGAGACGATGTTCGGGTGATCCAGCAGGTAGAGGGCCTCGACCTCACGGCGGAAGTATTCTTTCTGGATCTCGTCGGCCTCACGCCGGGAGATGAGTTTCAGGGCGACCTGGGTTCCATCGTCGCCGTCGATCGCCTTAACGATCTTGCCCTGGCCGCCGATGCGCTCGGCGTCGGCGCCGACGACATACCTGTTCGCCACTAGACGCAACGTTAAGTCCCCTCGCCGTGTTCGGGCGCAGGAAGCATATCGAAACCTACGCCGAATTGAACAGCCGTTCGAAGGCTGAGCATGTCTGCTCACTACCAGCCTGACCCGTCGAATCCATCACCTGACCATCGCACCACCCCGAACGCCCGACCACCCTGGCGTTCGCTACCGCCTGCCCACTGAACCACCGATTTTCGGATCGGCTCTAAGGGCCGTCGGCAGTTTGGGAGAGATTGAAGCGCGAGTATTGCCTGCCTGCTTCTGACTGATTGGTATGGAGCGGTGCTCGCGGCAAGGACCGTAAGCCTGAGTGCCGAGAAGGTAGGTGTTCAAGGGATTACGCTGCGCCGTGAGCGGTGGTCGCCGCATTGCGCACGTATGTGCGCAATGCGGCGCGCAATACCGTGAGAGGTACGCGTGCGCCCAGGCGGTGAAGGAAGTCATGTACATCCCAGGTGATCAGAGCGCCTTGGCGGGATAGGTACAGACCGACCCGATTGATGCGGTACCCATCGTCGTAGTCGAGCAAGAGGTATCCGGCGAGCTGGTAGATCTCCTCCCGGCCCAGCCGTCGTGGGTCGCGGGTGGCCTTGCAGTCCAGCAGGAGGCCATCGAGGATGTAGTCGGCGTCGGCGCCACCGATGTCGTCACTCCCGGCGAAGACCGGGCCGCATACCCGTGCTGATGGGGGTAGGGCGCGCAGAGTGGCCAGAGAGATGTCGGCGAGGCGCATCTGCTGGCCGATGTCGTCGAGAACATAGGCAGGTACGGCCGCCATCAGATCGGCCAGCTCGGTGGAGGCGGTCGCCTCGGCCAGCAGGCTGAAACGGCGAAGATGTCCGGTGCGATAGATGTCCTCGAAGAAAGCAGCCACGAAGCACAGCCGGACTATGGCCTCTTCGCTGTAGCGGTTGGCATTCTCAAGAAAGGCGCCTACCGTCGCCAGCAATTGCTGGCCAGCGGCATGGAGCGCTCGCCGAACGGGCTCGGCCGGCACTCCGTGAAAGTGGTAGGTGCCGTCGAATGCCTGGACACCGGAGCGGACGGCGGGACCGAGGTCACCGCCGAGTGACAGGCGGAGTCGGGAGTCGATGGCGTGACCCAGGGCCGGCCAGTTGGGGAACTGCACGTCGATCGGCTGGATGGGGTGCGGCAGCCCGGCCAGGTGCTCGATGTAATCGCGTTCTAGGTTCAGGACGTGCGGCAGGTGCTCGTCCATGAACCGGGACAAGGGTGAGGTGCGGTGTTTGAGCTGGGCGGTCAGGCTGAGTTCGATCATCGGACGTCCGCCGACTATACCGTCGGTGTTCGCGGTGGCTTTCTCGTAGTCGTCGATCCACGCGATACCCGCAGGGTCGAGCAGGTGGCAGGCGCGGCTGACCGCCACGTAGATCAGACGGGCCTCGTCCGAGCTCATCGTTCGTTGCACGCCGTCCTCGTCCACTGGCGGGGCGTCGAATCCCTCGCCGATGCGGATGCTGTCCCATTCACGGCCCTTGGCCTTGTGCGCGGTGGAGACGGTGACTCGCGCGTTGTCCTCGGGCGACAGGCGGTTCACGGCCTGGATGATCTGATCGGGACCGTAGGTGTCGACCACGTTCACGATTGCTTTGAGGTCTTGTCCGGCCTTGTCGTTGTCGACGTAGTCCTGCACCTCGCTCCACGAGGTGAACAAGAACAGTTCTGGGTGGCTGGTCATTCTTCCAGCCTTCAGCTCTTGGGCGGCCGTGGCGACGCGTTGGAGCGCGGTCCCGCCGCCGGTCAGAGCGACCGGCACGCCGAGATCGAGGTAGGCCAGGACTTCATGCATGGCGTCGGCGTTCCCTCGGCACAGCACCGCATCCGGATGTTGTGCTGTGCCGATGCGAGAGGTGGCCGGACCGCAGCCGGTGAGCTGCATGTCGGATTCGGCGTGCCGGAGCCACCGGTTGGCGACCTGGGCGATGTCCGGGCCGAAGCGGAAGGACTGGGTCAGGTGCAGGTGCTCTGCGGGGAACCCGGTCATGACGTCTCGGGCGCTTCGCCAGCCGTAGATCTGCTGTGCGGGATCACCTACGCAGATCCGCTGCGCGTCCTGGGCGAGGAAGACTTCCTCCAGAACAGGATTGGTGTCCTGGGCTTCGTCCAAGAGGACGAAGTCGGCCTCGAGGGACGGACTGGTCATCGCCCACAGCTTCATGTAGTGGTCATGCTCGAAACGCAGCTTGCCGGTGGGAGAGCAGATGTCCTGCCAGGCTTTGGCCGCGTACGGCAGGAGCGTACGGGCGAGGTACTCCTGTCCCGCGGTGTCCAGACCGTTGACCGGCTCGAGGTGACGGGCCATCACCTGCTGGTCGGTGCTGTAACAGAATCGGCGGATCATGCCCATCACCAGGCGAGCCTGATGAGTCAAGGTGATGCCATGGGAGCCGATAGGGAGGTCGCGCGTGATGCCGAGAATGCGGGCGGTCTGCTTGGCGGGGATGCGGGTCGAGGTGTTCAACCGCTGACTGTAGTGGCGGCCCACTGCCCGAAAGGCAAGGGAATGCGCGGTACGGCACTGCACGTTCGAGCCGAAGCGGCCCTGGGCGTCGTCGGCGATCGCACGGTTGAACGCCATGTAGAGGCCTCGCTTACGGGTGGAGGCGCCCATCAGGACCAGGGTGGAAGTCTTACCGGATCCGGCGCCCGCGACTAGGGCCAGATCGCGGCCCGTGACGAACACCTCCCGAGCGGCCTGCTGCTCTGCGGTCGGCTCTATGGCCATATGAGTCCTCTCTGGGAGTGCGGCTCTATTTGCCGCATCGCAGAGTCTTACTTGTTTGATGACGATTCGTCGGCGACTTACCAGATATCATGTCCATATTCGGTCACCGAAGCGGTTTTCGGGGGGCCGAATTCGGGTCCGAGGTCGACAAGACGAGATGCAGCCCTGTCCATGCGGATAATTCTTGGCTTGCCTGTCTGCTCTCGTCGTGCACTGGCTCTGTTTCTCGACAGGCAGCCTTTGTCAGGTCAACCGGAGAGACCTTCGGTTGATGTCTGATGCGCCGAGCTGGGCGTGTCCATAACCTTCGCCGCCCCGACATCTCAACTAAGCAGGCGTCGCTCGAAAATCCGGTCCAAGTAGCGCCAGGTAGATCCTCACAGAGATTCCCATCAACTGCAGCTAGCCAGACGTCGCCCATGTTGTCCCATTTCGGGTCAACGGCAGGTTCTCCTCTTTATCTCTCTCCACGTTGCTCTCCTGAAGGGGGAGGAGGAGCGAGATGTCGAACTCTCGGGATTCTTGTGTGGTCTACAAGCGCTGTGGTTGTGCCGATCCGCTGACCGGTAAGCGGCTTGGGTCCAGGTGCTCGCGTCTCGCGGTTGCCGAGCATGGAAGCTGGTACTTCGCCGTCCAGACAACGGCGGTCTCTGGACGGCGTGAGCGGATGCGTCGTGGTGGTTACGCCACCGCCGATGGCGCCAGGGAAGCTGGCGAATCTTTTCGACCCACACATCGAGAAGCGCCCGTGACCGACGGATGCACGGTCGGGCAGTGGCTGCGCTACTGGACGGCGCTGGTCCAGCATCGACTACGCTCGAGCACCTGGAAAGCGTATCGGGATCATGTGCGCCTCTACCTGCTCCCGCATCTGGGTGACATCGAACTATCCGCGCTCTCCAGGAGAGATGTCACCAGGATGTTCGCCGATCTGACCAGCCGTCGAAACCGCTACGGTAAGCCGGTCAGCGCGGCAACGCTGGAACGTATCCGTTCGACGCTCCGCGCCGCGCTGAACGAGGCCTTCCGTGAAGATCTCATCAGGGACAACCCGGCGCGGGCGCTGCGGCTGCCGTCGCCGAGTCATCCACATGCCGTCGTGTGGACAGCACGACGAGTGGCTGCCTGGAGGGAGACCGGGGAACGCCCGCCGGTGGCGGTATGGGCGCTCGAGCAGCTGGTCGACTTCCTGAACTTCGTTCGCGATGATCGGCTCTTCGCGCTGTGGTGGCTGGTGGCCCTTCGAGGACTGCGTCGTGGCGAGGCAGCTGGTTTGCGCTGGATGGACCTCGACATCGACCGACGTGAGCTCACCATCAGCCGGCAACTGGTGGAGACCGAAGAGGGAGTGCTGGCGCTTCCGCCGAAAAGCACCGCCAGCCGACGCACCGTCGCTCTGGATAGCGAGACGCTTCGTCTTCTACACGAGCAGGAACGGTTGCAAAGAAGGAAGTTGGGACCTGCCTGGCATGTGACCGGTCCGATCTTCTGCCATCCAACCGGCAGCGCCCTTCGCCCGGACTACCTCACCTACCGGTTCCACAAGCTCATCGTGGCCAGCGGGCTGCCTCCGATTCGGCTGCATGACCTCCGACACGGCGCGGCGACACTGGCCCTGGCCTCAGGCGCCGACCTGAGAGTGGTGCAAGGCCTGCTAGGCCATACCAGCATCGTGCTGACCGCCGACGTCTACACATCGGTGTTGCCGCAGCTCTACCACGACAGCGCCCGAGCCACTGCACAGATGGTCCTGCGAGCTGCCCGGAAGACCGCGAAGAGGGTGCGCGAGGGCCGCAACGTGGAGGTGTGACTCACGCGTGTCTCACCGTGACTCACGATCAGATGACATGACTACAGATTCACAAGAAGCTGCAGGTCGGAGTGGTAGGGCGCCCGGGGCTCGAACCCGGAACCTACGGATTAAAAGTCCGCAGCTCTGCCAATTGAGCTAACGCCCCTCGCAACAGCAAGGGTACAGAGATTACCGCCCCCTACGCGACGTCCCCTCCCACACTCGTCACCGGTACGCCGGAAGCCCCGTCAGGGCCTCGCCGAGCACCAGGGTGTGGATCTCTTCGGTGCCCTCGTAGGTGAGCACCGACTCCAGGTTGGTCATGTGCCTGATCACAGGATATTCCAGGGTGATGCCGTTCCCGCCCAGGATCGTACGGGCCTGCCGGGCGATGTCCAGGGCGGCCCGGACGTTGGCGAGCTTGCCGAAGCTGATCTGCCGGGGTTCCAGCCGGCCGGAGTCCTTCAGCTGACCGAGGTGGAGGGCCGTCAGCCCGGCCTGGCCTGCGGCGACGTACATCCAGGCGAGTTTCTGCTGCGTCAGCTGGAAGGCGCCGATCGGCTTGTCGAACTGGACGCGGGTCTTCGCGTACTCCACGGCCGCCTCCAGGCAGGCGCGGGCGGCGCCCACGACGCCCCAGAGGATCCCGAACCGGGCCTCCGACAGGCACGACAGCGGGCCCTTCAGCCCGGTGACCCCGGGCAGGACCGCGGAGCCCGGCAGCCGGACGTCGTCGAAGTACAGGGACGAGGTGACCGATGCCCTAAGGGACAGCTTCTTGTGGATCTCAGGGGCGGAGAAGCCGGGGGTGTCGGTGGGGACGACGAAGCCGCGGATGCCCTCGTCGGTCTGCGCCCAGACCACGGCGACGTCGGCGATCGACCCGTTGGTGATCCACATCTTGGACCCGTTCAGCACCCAGTCGGACCCGTCGCGCTTGGCGTGGGTGCGCATGTTGGCGGGGTCGGAGCCGTGGTCGGGCTCGGTGAGGCCGAAGCATCCGATGGCCTCGCCGGCGGCCATCCGGGGCAGCCACTCGTTCTTCTGCTCGTCCGAGCCGTAACGCCAGATGGGGAACATGGCCAGCGAGCCCTGGACGGAGACGAAGGAGCGCAGCCCCGAGTCGCCGGCCTCCAGCTCGCGGCATGCCACGCCGTACGAGGTGGCGTCGGTTCCCGCGCAGCCGTACCCGTCGAGGTGCATGCCGAGCAGGCCGAGGGACCCCAGTGCGGGGGCGAGTTCGCGCGCGGGGAAGACGGCCTCCTCGAACCAGTCTCCGACGTGCGGCAGCACGCGCTCGGCGACGAACGATCGCACCGTGTCACGGATCAGCCTCTGGTCGCCGTTGAGCCGGTCGTCGAGGCGCAGCAGATCGTCCATCGCGGGTCCTCTCCTCACATAGGGGGCTACCAGGGTTCTACCAGGGGGAATCCCGATGTGCGAACGCCGACCCGGCGGGCAGTCTTGAGCCATGAGCGAATACAACGTCAAGCAGCTTCGTCGGACGCACAAGGGCAGGGTCATCGCGGGCGTGTGCTCGGGCATCGGCGAGTACGTCGGCGTCGACGCCAACCTGGTCCGCATCGCACTGGCCATCGCGACGCTCTTCGGCGGCGTGGGGGTCGGCGTGTACGCGATCGGCTGGCTCCTCATGCCCGAGGAGGGCAGGGACACCTCGATCGTCCAGGACCTGTTCAACAAGCAGCAGGCCAAGTCCACCTGGCAGAACAGCACCGACTGGGGCAGCGAGCAGAAGCCCCAGCAGTGATCAGGCGGCGGCCTGGGCACCCACCCGGGCGGACCCGTCTCCGCGGGACTCGGCCCAGATCATGGCCAGGACGGCCGCTGCCGTCACCCCCGTGATGCCGGCCAGCGCCACCACCGGCTCCGGGCCGAGTCTCTCCGCGGCGAGCCCGCCGACCAGGATCCCGATGCCCTGCACCGCCATCAGCCCCGACTGCACCAGGCCGAAGGCCTGGCCCCGCTGCTCGCCCGGCACACACTGGACGAACGCGGCGTTCGCCGCAAGCTGGTACGCCCCACCTATCCCCGACAGGACCCAGGCGCCGAGCACCACCGCCAGCGGCGGGTGAGTCGCCGTCACCACCAGCGGCGCGCAGCTCAGCATGGCCATCCAGCCCATCATGCGCAGCCGCCGTGACGGCGAGACGAACCGGCTGAACACGAACGCCCCCAGGACGGTGCCGGTCGGCATCGCGGCCATCAGCAGCCCGGTGATCACCGGGACTGACAGCGCCCCCGTGTGGAGCTTCGCCGCGTACGGCACCGCGAGGCCTTCAGGCAGGATGTAGAAGCCGCAGAGCCAGGCGAACAGGACGAGCGTGCGCAACTTCTTGTCGCCGAAGACGAGCCGCGCCCCGGCACGCGTCATCGTCCACATGGACGGTTTCGCGTCGGAACACACCGCGGCGGGACGCCGGCGCACGCCGGAGAGCAGGATCAGCGCCGACCCCAGGAACGTGGCCGCGTCGAGCGCCAGCGCCCGGTACGGGCCCATGGCGGCGATCACCGCTCCTCCGGCCGCGAACCCCAGCATCTGCACGGCCTGGTTCGTCATGTTCTGCAACGCCGAGCCCACGACGTACCGGTCGCCTTCGAGCACCTCGGGCAGCAGGGCCGCCCGCGCGGCCGAGAACGGCGCGCTGAGCAGCACCACCAGGAACACCAGCGCGCAGAGCGCCCAGAACGGCATGATCGGCAGCGCCATCGCGGCCACCAGCAGCGCGCGGATCAGGTCGCACGTCACCATGACGCCCCTGCGCGCGAACCGGTCGGCGAGCCCGGCCAGCAGCGGGCCGCCCGCGATCGACGGCAGGTAGGTCAGCGCGTAGACGCCCGCGGTGGCGAGCGGCGAGCGCGTGCGGTCGTACACGAGTACGGCCAGCGCGACCTGCGCGAGCTGGTCGCCGAGCAGGGAGAGACCCTGGCCGTACCAGAGCGCGCGGAACTCTTTGACGGCGATGACCTCGCCGTATGTCGTTTGGCGTTCTTCGGCACGGCGATGCCGCCCCGGCAGCCGTCGCGTCCGCATGGCCCCCATTGGACTCCGCTGTGCCTGACTCACAGTGTTCGCTATGTCACCTAAGGTGCCCGATCACGCGGCCTGCCGCAACCCAAAGAAGCCAACACGTTGCAAGCGGTTACCAGCCGAGTTCGTGGAGCCTGGCGTCGTCGATTCCGAAGTGGTGGCCGACCTCGTGGACGACCGTGACGCGCACCTCGTTGACCACGTCCTCCTCTGTGTCGCAAATCCGGCATATCGGATTGCGGTAGATCTCGATGCGATCGGGCAGGACCGCGGAGTACCAATCACCGCGCTGAGTGAGGGGGATCCCGGTGTACAGGCCCAGCAGGTTGGGTTCGGGCGGATCGTCGACGACGGTGACGACGACATTGCTCATCACGCGGGTCAGGTCGGGAGGGATCGTGTCCAGGGCCTCGGCCACGAGCTCCTCGAACTTCTCCCGCGAAACCTCGATCACAGGTGCCATTCTGCCCCGGCGGTCGGGTAAGCAAGAAACTGTATGAAGTTCGTCGACAGGCTGAACGCTGTCATCCGGTCGCGGTCGTCGAGGGTGCTCGGGGTGCTCCTCGTGGCCGCTACAGGCGCCTGGTTGGGCATCTTCTTCAGCGGGACGGTCACAGCCGAGGTCGGTCCGGTCGAAACCGGGATGTCCCTGCGTCCCGCCTGGCGGGGCGAGACCGTCGTCGACGCCAGCCCGCTCGGCATGCTCACCTTCCGCACCCACGACGCCCCTCTGCGGCTCCGCATCACCCTCGAGAACATCGACCAGGACCGCGCCAAGGCGCTCATCGAGGACCCGCGCCTGGCCGACCGCCTGCCGGGCCTCATCGAGAGCGATCTCCTGGACGGCGTGCGCGCCCTCGTCATCCGCTCGCTGCTGTGCTCAGGGGCGGGGGCGCTGGTCGCGGTCCTGCTGGTCTACAGGCGTCCGAAAACGGCTCTCCTGGGCCTTGTGGCGGCCTCTGTGGCGCTTGCGGGGACCGGGGTGCTCGCGGCGCTCACGTTCCGCCCCAGCTCGCTCGTGGAGCCGCGCTACTCCGGCCTGATCGCCGCCGCGCCGTCGCTGGTGGGCAGCGCGGAGTCGATCGTGACGCGGTTCGAGTCGTACCGCGCGCAACTCACCAAACTGGTCACGAACGTCTCCAAGCTGTACGACACCGTCTCGACTCTGCCGCTCTACGACGCTGACCCCCGATCCATCCGGGTGCTCCACGTCTCGGACATCCACCTCAACCCGATCGCCTGGAACGTCATCCGGTCCCTCAAGGACCAGTTCGCGGCCGACCTCGTCATCGACACGGGCGACATCTCCGACCACGGCACCAAGGCCGAGAACAAGTTCGTCGACGAGATCCGGCGGCTCGGTGTCCCGTACGTCTACGTCCGCGGCAATCACGACTCCATGGAGACCCAGAAGGCGGTCGAGAAGCAGAAGAACGCCATAGTCCTGGACGACAAGACCCGTACCGTCGCCGGACTGTCCATCTACGGCCTCGGCGACCCCCGCTTCACACCCGACAAGTCCGTCGCCGTCGACTCGGACCCGGACACGCTCGAACAGTTCGGACGCTCCCACCTGCCGCACCTGTCACGCCCCGACCTGGTGGCCGTCCACGATCCCGAGATCGGACGCGGCTTCTCCGGCGCCACCCCCATGATCCTGGCCGGACACACCCACGAAAGATCGACCACCCTGCTGCCCACGGGCACCCGCATGCTGGTGCAGGGCTCCACCGGCGGCGCCGGGCTGCGCGCGCTCGAACACGCCCAGCCCACCCCCGTCCAGGCCTCGGTCCTGTACTTCGACAAGCAGACCAAACGCCTGCGGGCCTGGGACGACATCACGCTCGGCGGCCTCGGAGAGCAGTCGGTGTACATCCAGCGTCACGTGGAGCCGGACCCTGGACGTATGATTTCTCCGGAGCCGACGAACGCCCCGACGCCATCGGGAACGATCAACGGCACCACAACGCCGGCCGCCGGTCCGCCGCTTTGGCATCAGAGGCAATCGTCCCCTATGCTTCAGAGGTCTCCGACGGAAGGCGACAGGGAATCCTGAGCCCCCATCGTCTAGCGGCCTAGGACACCGCCCTTTCAAGGCGGCGGCACGGGTTCGAATCCCGTTGGGGGCACTGCGAGCGCCTGGCGCACCCGCAAAACGGTCGGTCGAAGACCACCGAAGAGCTGGTAAGCTAAGCGAGCGCAAACGGAAAGAAAAGCAAGGTCCTGTAGAGCAGTTTGGAGTGCTCGCCACCCTGTCAAGGTGGAGGTCGCGGGTTCAAGTCCCGTCAGGACCGCTCTGGGTCAGGTAGCTCAGTTGGTACGAGCGTCCGCCTGAAAAGCGGAAGGTCGGCAGTTCGACCCTGCCCCTGACCACCAGCATTGACCAGCAAGGAAGCCCCGTAGCGAAGATCGCTCCGGGGCGTTTTTGTTGTTCTGACGACAGCGCTGACGACAACAGCGACAGTTCTCAGCATTCACAGCGGCCGCTGGGCGGACAACGAGAGCCACTCGTATCCAGAATGAGTGGGTGACGGTGAATCTGGCGAGGATGAGTGAGCGTGAGTACTTCGCTCTCGTGGCCAAGCGGCTGGGGATGTACGTGAGGGACTCTACGCTCGCCGGGGTTGAAGGGTTCCTGGACGGCTATGACCAGCATGCGAAGCGCCATGGCGGGCCAGGCCTGCAAGGGTGGCGAGAATGGCTGGCGGCTCGACTGGGCTGGGGTAACAACCTCGTCTGGTTTTGGCTGATGCGTCATATCGCTCTTCCCGCCGGCTGGGACGAGCGGGAACTGACGCCAGAGGACGAGTCTCGGGTGATCGAGGTTCTCTTCGAACTGCTCGATGAGTTTCTCGCTGAGCGTGAACGGATGGAAGCCCAGCCGCAATAGGGCATCCGCCTTCACACAGGCTCACACTGAGAAGCACCCCACACGCAGGGTGCGGGGTGCTTCTGCTGGAGTCCTCACGACAGGGCATTACCAAGCTTGCCCAGGGCTCTGCGCTTCTCGTCGAGGGAGGCGTGGGCATAGATCGTCATAGTGACCTCGATGTCGGAGTGACCGACGATCTCGCGCACGATGTGAGGTGGTACGCCCATGTCGAGCAGGAGGCTCACGCAGGTGTGACGAAGATCGTGGAGACGGACCGGCCCAAGTCCGGCCGCTTTCCGGATCTCGCACCAGCTGCGTCGTAGGTTGTCCGGTTCCATGGGGGTGCCGCGGCGTGAGGGGAAGACAAGCCCATGATCCTCCCAGTCCGGGTAACGGTCTGACCGTTCTACGAATTGGCGCTTTCGATGCCCCTTGAGAGCGTCGAGGCAGACCGAGGGGAGTGGCACTGTCCGAGCCGAGTCAGCTGTCTTGGGTTGGACGAACTGGAGGCGACCGCCGACCCGTTGGAGGGTCTGGATCACTTCCAAGGTGCCGACCTCCAAGTCGACGTCCTGCCAGCGAAGTCCGAGGAGTTCGCCGCGCCGCAACCCGAGGCAGACAGCTAGGACGTAGAGCGCGCCGAGGCGATGATCCTTGGACGCTTTGATGATCGCCTTCGCCTTAGCGACGGTGAGGCCGCGATTGACCTTGTACTTGGGTGGCGAGATTTTGACGAGCTTCGCGACGTTGCGTGTGATGACTTCTTCCCGGACGGCGTTCTCCAGAGCGTTCCGGAGGACGGCGTGGATGAACTGGATCATCCGAGCTTCGATCTTGTATGCGCAGCACTTGCCACCCTTCTTGGCACAGCACTCGGACGGCTTTCGGACCTTGTCCCATTCGCGCTGACAGCACTGGCAGCCGGACCGAAGCGACGTCACGAACTGGCGGACGTCGGCGGCGTTGAGCTTGTCGAGTCGCTTCTTGCCCAGAGCGGGGATGAGGTAGCGACGGATGACGCCCTCGTACCCCTGCACGGTCTTGGGGCGGCGCTCGACCCTGACGACATGTTCCAGCCAGTACGTCAGGTAGTCGGCCACTGTCCAGCTCTCGGCTGCAACAGGGATCCCCTGGTCAGCTTGCCGCTTGAGCTCGATGAACTTCGCGTGGCACTCTTCGCGCGTCTTGCCGTACACGCTGACCCGCTTGATCGTCCCTGCCGTAGTGGGAACGAAGACCTTGGCCTCATAGCGACCGTCCTTGCGGGGGACGATCGTCCCTTCGCCGTTCGAGCGGCGACGCGGTTTCCGCGTCTTGCGGCCCTTGGGCTCTTCCTCGGGAACGCCGTGCATGGTCGTGGTCATCAGGCCACCTCCGCCAGTGTCTTGATGCACTCGGTCAGGGCCTCGGCCTCGATGAGGCGGCGGCGACCGACTTTGAAGCTTCGGAGTCGGTTGGCGCGGATCAGGGTGTAGACGGTCCATCGGCTGACGCGAAGCCGCTCGGCGGCCTCATCGACAGTGAGCACGAGGTCATTCATGTGACGCCTCCGGTCGGACGAGACCTGTGAGCGGTGTTCCTGTGATGGCGGCGGCGAGGAACTGGTCGCCGACCGATAGGCCCTGTCCGGCGTACTGCCAGTGGGCGATGACCAGGACGGTGTCCTCATCGAAGGGGGGAAGCCGTCCGGTGGTGATCTCCTCGGCGCGCATGTGTTCTTGCCGGTCGGCGCGCAGGGCGCCGAGGGTGGTGGAGTAGCGGCGGCTCTTGGTGGAGAAGTGACCGCGGAAGCCGAGCATGTGGGCCCACTGGATCAGCCGGAGGTCGGCCAGTCCGGGATGGTCGCCCAGGCGCATGCAGGCGGCGATCAGCCGGCGGGCGTGCTCTCTCACCGGTAGCGCGTTCAGGTCTTCGAGGGGTTGGATGCGCCGGTCCAGGGTGCCGACGCATTCGGCGGCCTTCGTGGCGTATTTGGCGATGTAGGCGGCGACGGCTTGTTCGGTCAGTTCGCCGTCCATGGTGATGCGGCGGACGTCGAGTTGAGTCCCCCAGCGGAACATGCGGCCCAGTGCTTTGATCTCCGCTGTCACCACGGCCGTCCCATGTTGAACGGCTTGGGCCAGGGCGTCCGCTGTCGCCCAGGCTGGTGGCGGTGAGTCGGGGCCGTCGGGGCCGTCGAGGCGGATGACGGCGTGGAAGTGGACGACGCCGCGGCGTTGGTATTCGGCGACCTTGGCGAAGGCGATGCTCACGTGCTCGCGCAGGGCCTTGACGGTCAGGCCGTTGAGTTTGGCGAAGCGGCGGCGTAGGGCCAGGGTGAAGCGTCGCCATAGTTCGGGGCTGATGGCGTTGAACAGGACGGAACCGTCGTAGTCGTAGCAGTCGGGGCACAGCGGCTCGCCGAGGCGTGGGTCGTCGGTGCTGTGTCGGTCGGTGCAGGACATGACTTGTCCGTGCGGGCAGGTCTGGGCGTCTCGGCGGGCGTGGCAGGGCAGGACCTTGCCGTTCTTCTCCCGCCGCACGTGCACGGCCCCGAAGGAGGGTGCGGTCAGGGTGATGAACAGGCAGGGGTGGGCGGTGACGGTCTCTGGGACGCCTTTGCCGCCGACGAGGCCGGCGCGGATGAGTTGGTAGGTGTCGGCGCGGTAGACCTCGGCGCAGGCCGGGCAGCGGGAGGCGCGGCGGGTCTTGCACGGGACGCGAAGGATGCCGTCGGGCTCTCGGTTGGTGCTGTAGCGGTGCAGGAGTTGGCCGGTGGCCTGGTCGTAGTGTTCGACTTTGCCGCGCAGGTGGATCGGCTGGCGGCAGCCGCCGGTGCGCTTGATCTGGCAGGCCCAGCGGTTGTAGTTCGGGTCGTGGAGTCGGGTGATCATCCCGGCTATGGCGTGTGGGTGGTGCAAGATGGGATCCGTCCTATCCGGATGTGATCTGGGGTGGGATGGCCCCTCACCTGGCGCGGAACTTGGCGGTTGTGTGGCCAGGTGAGGGGATCTCGGCTATGCGCCGTGGTTGTCGATGCCGGTGCCGTGGCAGTCACGGCAGGTCCGGCTGTCTGTGTCGAGGCCGGTGCCGTTGCAGGTGCAGCAGCGGCAGTGAGCGAACGGGACGGCGGCGAGGATGGCGGGCCAGTCGGCCCAGGACTCTTCGGAGGTCATGGTCAGCGGCCCTTGCGCGGCGTGATCGTGACGTAGAGGCGGTAGTTGCGGGGCCGGTTCCGGTCGGGGAAGGCCCGCGACATCGAGGTGACGGTGAAGACCTCGCGCAGGTGGATCATGCTGAGGGTGAGTTCGGCGCGGTTGCCTACGAGGCGGATACGCACGGTGGGACCTCCTAGGTGTTGTCGGGTGTAATGCAGCCGCGGTAGCTGTCTTCGGCGGCGTAGCGGGCGCGGGCGGCGGCCAGGATGGCGGTGAACTCGTAGCGGACCTGTCCGAAGGCGATGGCGGTCATGTAGTGGCCGTGAGGCAGATGGTCAGGGTTGATCTCCGTGCCCAGTAGGGCGGCGATCTTGTCGACCTCGGCGCGCATCTGCTGGTCGGGGCCGTTCGCGGGGAAGGCACGGATGATGACGGGTGCCGTCGAGGCCGGCACCTGGGGCTTGGCCTTAAGGAATCCGGCCAGGGCGATGAGTCCGGCGATGAGTGCGTCTCGTTCGTGGTGCATGCTGATGGCCTTTCAGGCGGTTTCCGGGACGGTCCGCAGGGTGCGGAGCAGGTCGGAGGCGAGTTGGTTGGACACGCCCAGGCGGGCGCGGAGAACGTCGCGGGTGATGGGCTTGCCGTGCCTGGCGTGGTGTTCGTCGGCCACCCGGCGGGCGTAGTCGACCAGCGCCGGGGACGGTCCTGGTTGATCGTCCTGACCGGAGACGAGAGCGGGACGATCAGCGGCGGGGACGACTGCGGGTTCGGCGGGACGCGGACGGGACGATGGGACGTCTTCCGGGGACGTCTCGCAGACGTCCTGGGACGGGATGGGACGAGGGCCGGACGTCCGGCGTTCGAGCATCGAGACCGCGACGAGGAAGGCGGCTGCCGGGGTCGCGGCGGTGATCCAGCCCCAGACGGTCGGGTCGGCTTGTTGCAGGTTGGCGGCCAGGGACAGGACGATGGCGCCGGTCAGGACGAGGACGGGCCAGGAGATCAGGCCGCGCCGCCGGCGGCCGGTCTTCTTGTCGCGCTGGCGTTCGCAGGCGGCCATGACGCAGGTGAGGTCGATGCAGACGGCCACGGCCCAGGCCATCCAGCCGGACTGTCCGTGTTCGCTGGCGGTGTCGCGGATGTGGGTGAATGACCCAGCACCCGCGATGAGGGCCAGGACGAGGACGAGACCGGTGTCGAGCAGCCAGCGGACCAGGCGTTGCATCGGCTCAGGCCTTTCGAGGATCCGGGATGGAGTCGAGGAACTCGGCGAGGTCGGCGTCGCTCATCTGCGAGGCGTGGCCGGAGACGATGTCCGCCCAGGCCGGAGCTTGGTTGGCGTAGGTGTGGGCGGCGCGTTCGGCGGCTTGCTCGCTGACGTAGAAGGAGCGGGCGCGGTACCACTGGCCGTCTTGCGAGGCGACGATTGCGACGCCGGGTGTTTCGGCAGGGATGGCGCGTGCCGAGGCGAGTGCGGCGGGATCGAGGTCGCCGAGCGTCATGGTGGCGGTCTCAGGGTCGTTGACGCGGTGGCAGATCCGTCCCGAGCACTGGGCGCGTAGGGCGGTGACGCCGGGGCCGAGGTCGGAGCCGATCCGTTGGCCGCAGCAGAACAGGTAGATGCCGAAGGCCCGCCCGAGCTGGGCGACCCGCAGGAGCGCGGTCGAGGTCTTGGCGATCTCGTCCTTCTCCGACTTGTCGGCCATCAGGTACAGCTCGGCCAGCTCGTCGACCAGGACGACGACGGGCACGGGTCGCTGCTCGTCCGGGAGCTGCCAGATGTTGCGGGCGCTGGCCTCCCGGCACTGGGCCATGCGGCCGGTCATCAGCCCAACGAGGTCGTCCAGCAGGCCGACGCATTCAGCTCGTGTGGTGCCCAGCGCCGACAGGCGAGGGCTGTATGGGGTGAACTCCACGCCGCCCTTGAGGTCGAAGCCGACCAGGGCGACCGGTTGCGGAGCCAGCCCTTGGACCAGGGCGTTGGCGAGGTTGGACTTGCCGGACTGGGTAGCTCCGGCGTTGAGCCAGTGCGGGACGGTTCTGAAGTCGATGGTCCAGGGGCCGCCGGTCTCAAGGCGTCCCACGGTGACCTTGAGCAGTTCGGGAGAGGTGGGCAGGGTCTCGACCCGGACGAGTGGGTCGCGGACGGTGGCGGACAGGACGACCCGTCCAGGGCGAGGGGAGGAGACGCGGATCGCATGCACGCCCCACGAGTGGGCGAGCCGTTCGGCGGCGTCGGCGTAGTCGGCGGGGATCTGTCCTTCCAGGGTGTGCAGGGTGACGCGCCAGCCGTAGCGGGTGGGCTTGGGCAGCCACATGAACGGCTTGGTGTCCACAGCGATGCGCTGCCACTTGCGCCGGACGCGGACGACGCCGGTCGAGGCGACCAGGCCGGGGACGGTGGTGAACCAGAAGCGCTGCCGCTTCTTGGTGAGGTGGCAGCCGAGGGCGACTTTGCGCCAGCTCGCCCGTACGCTGATCGCCACCAGCGGGAAGGCGGCCACGAGCCAGAACGACGGGTAGTGCCAGCAGCGCCAGGCCCAGAGCCCGGCCGCCGCAGCGGCCAGGACTCCGAGCACGAGGAGCGTGGTGTCAGACACGAAGCGGCTCCGTGTCTGCCGGTAGGAGAGCGGCGGCGCGGTAGGAGATGCCCCACCGGCCCGCGATCTCCCAGACGTAGCCGACCATGCCCGTGGGGTTGATCTGCTGACCGGCGCTGATCGGGGGCTCTCCCGAAGTGCCGATCTTGACGAGTTCGATCCGGCCGAACTCGTCTTCGACGGAGACGGTGACCTCGTAGACGGTGTTGCCGTTCTTGTCGGTCTTGATCTCGCCGGTGTCCTTGTTGAGCAGGCGTGGCTTGGGCGCCTTCACGCAGGTGATCACAAGCCTGGTGGTGTCGACCGGGATCGGGATGGTGCGCATGAGAGCTGGTCTCCTTCGATGTTGGTGTCCTAGCTACAAAGATACCTAGGTATCTAGTTCTGTAAACCGATACAGCTAACTTGCTTCGAGAATTCCTTACAGGTTGCCCAGAGACCTAGGCATCTAGAACCGCTAATGTTGAGTCATGGCAGCCACTGACCGGCGCCGGCCGTACCTGAGGATCGCCGAGGACATCCGGCGCGACATCGCATCAGGCCGGTATGCGGTGGGGGAGCAGCTCCCCGTAGCACGCGAGCTGTCCGAACAGTACGGCGTAGCCATGATGACCATTGGCAACGCCCTGGCCGTGCTACGCGACGAAGGGCTCATCGAGACCCGCCAGGGGTCGGGCAGCTTCGTCACCCGCACCCCTGACGACAACGAAGCCGCCCCCACCTCCGGGGAGCACAGCGAAGAGTTCCGCATCATCTCCGAGCAGCTGCGCGAGATCCGTCAGCACATGCAGAAGCTGACGGTCAGGCTGGACGAGCTAGACGCCCGGACTCGTCCTGATCAAGTCGAGAAGTGATCCTGGCCGCGTGCCGCTGGAGTTCGGCCAGGTCGACCGCGATCTCCGCCAGCTCACGCAGCAAGATCTGTCGTTCGATCTCACTGAGACCCACGAACACCTCATTCGTGTAGGCAGAGCGCCGAAGCGCCCCCGGGTTACCTGACGGGTGGGAAGCCATGCACGGATAGGTTCACCGTTGTTGGGATCAGAGCAGCCGCATCACCCTGGCGAGGTTGAACACCTCGCGTTGTCGATGCAGCCGCCCACTGTCACGAAGGTCACGCACGATGTTGCGGACCAAGGGACGGTTGCGGACGTGCTGTGGAGCGATCCGGTCGGCGCGCAGAAGGGCATCCGCTGCTTCGTTGTCCTTCCGGTTCATGTGAAAGCCCGCCGCAGTGCAGGTCCAGTAGTGTGCCTGCCGCTCCGACGAGGCGATCTCGGCGACCTCGACAAGTTCGGCCCGGCTGATGACATCGCGAGGCCGGCCCAGCTCCATGCTCACCTCGACGGCATGGATCGTCGTGTTTACCCGGTTGAACTGCGTCTGAAACGCGTTCCCGTCCCGCGGGAGGACCTCGGCGACACGGCGAGCTTCCTCTAGGTGGCTTTCCGCCTCCCTCTGATCCCACAGCCGGGAGTACGCCACGGCGGCCCGCAGGTGCAGCGCACCCCACATCGCCTTGATCGTGTCATCCGCCCCTACATGCGGTTCGATCTGATCGAGCGCCGACAGTGCCGCGTCCTTGGCCGGGTCTAGCTGCGCCTCGTGCAGCCACACCCCGCACAGGTCCCAGCTTGCCGCGGCGATCAGGTCGGGCGAGCCGACCCGTTGAGCGGCGACGAGCTCACGCTGTACCGCGGTCCAGCCCAGGTCATGATGTCCGAGAAGGTTCGAGGACACCCGCGCCATGTGGCAGGCCCGCAACATCAACGCCTCAGCTCGATCGCGATCGGCCGATGAGTCGTTCGTGATCGCGATCAGGTCGGTAAGAATCCTGGGCAACACCTCGCCCAGGGCCGCGAACTTGGCATCCTGGCGAAGCTGCTCGGCAAGACGAACATTCGCCTCCAGTTCCTGAAGCGTCCGCGGTTCGCCGTGAGCCGGCAACCCTACCCCGCTGGGGAGGGATGCTTGTTGAAGTGCGAGCCGGAGGCCGGGAACAGCGGCATGCCCGGAGTCGAGTTCCGCTGTCTCGTGCTGGTACGGCTGGCCGGTCAGCTCAGCGACCTCCACCCCGAGCGCCTCGGCGAGTTGGCCGACGACGCTCATCCGGTCGAGCGGCATCCGTCCGTTCTCCACCTTGGACAGCCAGGAGACGGACCGGCCGATCTTCTCGGCAAGGGTGGCTTGATCCCATCCCTTGCGGTGACGAGCCCGCGCGATCCGCTGGCCCTGCGTCACGTACTCTGTTGCCACGTCGCCGCCCCTCGTTCTCGTCGTCGCCTGCCTCGACGATAAGACGGGGGATCTGCGTCACTGGCAGAAAAACTGCCAGTCGGCAGGCACACGAAACCGCAGGCCGACCTCCGACCTGCGGAAACGCGCGCCACAGAGTAAACGCAAAACGTGACGCTACATGTGCGGGTTGTCAGTGTGGCGTGCTCTCACCTCGCTTCGCCTCGCATGATCTGCAGCCAGAGCGCCTCTGCGTCGCGGACCTTCACCCATGGGCTCTCGACGACGACCTCGGGCCAAACGGACCGGTCATACCGCCGCACGAACCCCAGCCCAGCAGCCAGGCACTGCTCGAAAACCAGAGGCGAGCACTCGCAGGTGTGGACACGGACCTGGATGCGACTCGTACGCTGCTGGAGGGAGGACCACTCCACTGGTGCCGCGTCTACGCGGGGCGAGGCAGGGTGCAGGCCGTGATAGTCGCCGAACTCAGCCACAGGTTCACCATCCTCCGTGCCGCATGAGCGCCCTTGCGTGGTCGGCGATATCGAGGAACGACCACGGGCGTCGGACAGGCGTTGGTGAGTGAGTAGCCAGCTCTGGCCGCATGGTGCGCCCTCACGGGGGCGGCCAGCCGGAGCGCACCTGCGAGGCCCCACCCGGAGGGGCCCTGGATCGTCGCTCACCAACGCCATACGTCCAAGCTAGCAAGCCTGTACATCCATGTCTACTCCATGTAGTTCCATGAAGCTCCGTGATCCGGAGTGAAGCCCCGTGAAACGCCCTCCTACTCTCATAACGTGGCCAGATATGTCGAGCACGCACGCACCTGGGAGTTCGACGAGGACCGTTCCCGCTGGGAACAGATCCTCGAAGTCCTCGTCGCCCGGATCGACTCCGGCGAGTGGGGACCTAAATTCAAGATCTCCGAAGTCAAGCTCATGGAAGAGTTCGGAGTCGCCCGCCCCACCATACGCAAGGCCATGGAACGCCTCAGAGCCGCAGGCAAGATCTACACCGTCCCCAACCTGGGCAGCTTCGTCAACACACCCGACGAGGCAAGCGCAAGCAACAGCGACTGAATCGTCGGGACCTACCCGCCAACCGCAGGTTCTCAGAGGGCGTTGCGTGAGTTGATGTCCTTTTCGTCGTTTGCGCTGGGCAGGGAAGGCTGGTCAGGGACTTCGCGGGCGGGCTAGGGCTGCGGACGAGCGAACAACCCGGGACGAGTCGCACGCCGTGGCCAGGCAGCTGCCGGGGTGGCGGGTAGTGCCACCCCGGCGGCGGGGTCACTTGGCGGCGAAGGCCAGCAGTGCCTCGTTGACCTCATCGGCGTGCGTCCACAGCAGGCCGTGCGGGGCGCCCTCGACCTCGACGTAGTGCGCCTCCGGGAACGCCTCGTGGAAACGACGCCCGGTGGCGTCGATCGGGAGGATGTTGTCCCTGGTGCCGTGCAGGATGAGTGACGGCTTTCCGGCCGCGCGCACCGCCGCGACGTCCTGGCGGAAGTCCTCGATCCACGCCGCCACCACCGCGTACGCGGCGACCGGGGCGGAGGTCGTGGCGGTGTTCCAGTTGGCGGCGACGACCTCCTGACTGATCCTCGTGCCGAGATTCTCATCCAGGTTGTAGAAGTCCTTGTAGAACTGCGTGAACCAGGCGTATCGGTCGGCGCGGGCAGTGGCGACGATGCCGTCGAACACCGACTGTGGTACTCCGGCGGGGTTGTCGTCCGCCTTCACCAGGTACGGCTCCAGCGACGCCAGGAAGGCCAGCTTGGCGACGCGCTCGTGGCCGTGGTTCTTGACGTAGCGGGCGAGTTCGCCGGTGCCCATGGAGAACCCGACGAGAATGACCTCGCGCAGGTCGAGCGTCTCCAGCAGCGTGTTCAGGTCGGCTGCGAAGGTGTCGTAGTCGTACCCGCTCCCGACCTTGCTCGACTGGCCGAAGCCGCGGCGATCGTAGGTGATCACCCGGTAGCCGGCGGCGAGCAGCTCGCGCGTCTGACGCTCCCAGCTGTGCCCGTTCAGGGGGTAGCCGTGGATGAGGACGACCGGCTGACCGGATCCCTGGTCCTCGTAGTACAGCTCGACGTTGGTGCTGTTCTCGGTGCCTACCTTGATGTGGCCCATGAGAAATCTCCCTCCTATCCGCTAGAGAACGATCGTTCTCCGCGTATGTCCACTACAGTAGAGAACGCTGGTTCTCTGCGCAACTGGAGCTCTCGTGATCGATGAGGAAACAGCACGTGACCAGGTCGTCTCCACCGCTGACCGGTTGTTCTACGCCCACGGCGTCCAGGCCGTCGGCATGGACGCCGTCCGCACCGAGGCGGGTGTCTCGCTGAAGCGCATCTACGCCCTGTTTCCCTCCAAGGACGACCTCGTCCTGGCAGTGCTCCGCCACCGGACCGAGCAGTGGGACGCCGGCGTGGCCCGCGCCCTCGCCGCCGCCCGCACGCCGCGCGACCGGATGCTGGCCGTCTTCGACTTTCTGGCGGAATGGTTCCGCGAGGACGACTTCCGGGGCTGCGCCTTCATCAACTTCTTCGGCGAGCTGGCCGGTGGCAGCAGCCGGGTCGCCGAGGCGGTCAGGGAGCAGAAGACCTCTTTCCAGCGCCATGTCGCCGACCTGGTCTGCGAGGCGGGTGGTCCCGGCTACCTCGCCCCGCAGCTGGCCCTGCTCGCCGAAGGCGCCCAGACCACGGCCGCCATCACCGGGGACCCCGCCACGGCTGCCCACGCCCGCGCCGCCGCCGAGACCCTCATCGGGGCCGCCTTCAGTCCTACCAGCAGATTCTGACCAGCCTTCCCTGCCCAGCGCAAACGACGAAAAGGACATCAACTCGCGCAACGCCCTCTCAGAGGGCGTTTAGGGAGTGCTCGCGGCTCTATGTGCCACTCTGGCCGTCCGGCGAGCTGACCGTTCCGTAGGACTTGATGGACTTTGTCCACGGC
>NZ_JBEXUP010000058.1:0-51071 GCF_040614375.1 Nonomuraea sp. NPDC005983 | reverse complement strand
TTCTTGCCGTCGGTCCAGTCGAGTTGCACCTGCCACGCGCAGTCGCAGGAGCTGGTGTGCGCGGTCAGTTCGAGGATCTCTGGCTCGTCGCTTTTAACGGTGTAAGGGAAATCCGTCTTCTCGTCCTTGGTCGGCCGCCATCTGCCGGATGCGTCATCGAGGTTGGTCCTGAACGAGCGCACATCCACACCAGCGCCACATGCATCACCGATCTGGAACTGCACCAAGGTGCCCGCCGGCGGCTTCGGCGCTCGCGCCACGAAGACCGTCCGCGCGCCTTCCAGGACAACCGTCTTGCCCGGCTTGCCGCTGACGGTCAGCCGGATCCTGGTGGTGTTCGGATCCCCGGCCCGGTTGGCCACCGCCCATGCCGTCAACGCCGCCTGGTTGCGTTTCCAGTCACTGCTCCACTGCGGTGGCTGGATCTCCGAACGCGGCCGGGGAACCATCGTGGTCACGATGCACCCCTGCTCGATGGCACGCCCGCTCGGCACGATCACGAAGTTCGGGGTGTCGAACGTCCAGACCCCCGCGCGCTGTTGGCCGCCGGCGCGTTTGCCTCCAGCCAGCGGCGCAAGAGGCGCCACTCGCCTGCCCGCCACGGTCAGCGGATCATCTCCGGTGACCAGCCCGAGTAATCGATCCCCAGTGGCGCCGAAGATGCCTGTGGTCCACTGGGTCAGCGCAGCCGTCACCGCGGCCAGGAACACTGCGGCTATCGCCGCCCACACCTTGCGCCAGCCCCGTTTGGCCGGCCCGTGAGGCGCCCGGATCCCCCGGGACGATCGCGACATGCGCCGACGATACATCGCCGCTCCACGCGATCCCAGCGCATGATCTACAGCAGCAGCTCCGAGTGTCAGGTCTCAGGACCCGTGTGACAGATCCGGCTCGGGAGGTGGGTGACACTCCGGCTAGATGATCTGTCGTTCTCTTGAGCCTATTGAATCGGGAATTTGTGGTCTGGTCCCTGTGATTCAGGCGGGAGTTCTTCGATCCGCAGGTCGGAGAAGATCAGGGTGAGGTCGTGCGCGTTGGTTTGGATCCGGACTTCGTGGAAGTCGATGCCGATGGCTGCGGCCCAGCTCCGGGCGGTTGGTGAGTCGGCGATGAGCGTGGCCCCCGGGTAGAGCATCTGCCAGTTGACGCCCCAGACGTATCCGTTGAGGTCGACGCCGGTTTCGTAGGTGATAAGCCGGTCATCGAGAGACTCGCGCCAGATGCCGGCCGGCACGGTTGTGGCGCAGTTGGCCTGCACGCAGTGGCGAACAGGTAGCGCAGCGTCGCTGGCGCGATCCCGGCTCTGGGATCGGCCATCGCGTGGATCACGAGCTGATAGTCGCGCATGTAATCCACGAAGCCGTGATGGAGCAGGGCTTGATCGAAGACCTCATCCAGGGCCTGTTGCAGCTTCACCGGATCCATGAACGCAGTTCTACCCGCCCGATGTGACCTTCCGTTGGTGCTGGGGCTTGCGGACTTTGAACCGGGCGATCGGCTTGGTGGTGGAGCGGGCAACCTCGGCGATGACCTGGCCGGCGTGGCCGATGCCGACAGGGTGCGCAGCAGCGTGTGCCCGTCGGCCAGGTGCAACACGGCACCGTCGATGCGGACGGTCAGCCGGCGGCCGGCGACCTGATAGCCGACCGAGTACTGCCGACCGCCGAGGGCGACCAGATCGCTGGCGTTCGAGTTCATCGGCGACGGCAATGGCCCGGGCAACGGGCACCAGCACGACCCAAGGGTCCGCGCGCAGTTCGCCCTCGGAGATCGCGTTGCCGTCCTCGTACAGCACGCCCTTGAAGTGCTGGCTGATCACCTCGTAGCGCACAGTGCCCCCGGCCCGGTCCTGGCGGGTGCAGCAGCCGCGGCGCAGTGCCAGGACTACTGGTGGAAGGAAGTTATTCCAATCGTGCACTACTCCTCGGTCTGGGGGGTCGCTCGTGCAACGTCCGTGAGCAGTGCGGCCGCCCAGAGGAATACCTTGGGGTCACCGAGACCTGAGTCGGTGAGCCATTGAGCGGCCCGGCGCGCGTCCTGCTCGTCCTGGATCAGCCCCCAGCGTCCCGGCTGGACGCCAGTAGCCTGGTAGACGTCGGCAACGAGGCCTCCCAAGCAGGTCCAGGTGTGCCAGCACCCGCTGTCGAAGCCGACCAGTTCGAACCCCAACCGCCGGCCGCCCGGGTAGGGGAACCTCTCACGCCGGGCCAGCCGTTCCGGGAGGCTCCCGGCCGATGTGTCCCAGCCTCCATCGGCGATATCGGCCAGCAGCCCGGGAACATCGGCAGTGGCGAATCCGACTCTGAGCACGTGCAAGCCCGGCTTGCCAGCGTGCTCGCGCGCGATCTCGGCCTCCTGAGGGCTGGCGAACCAGTCGTCCCAGCCATTGGGATCTGCTGGCACCAGGTCCACCACGCAGTCGCTCATCGACACCAGACCAAGACTAGGAAGGCCCACGTCCTGCCACTCTTGCCGATCAGCGCGTGTAGCGACTCGATAGCCGGCAACGACGTAGCCGGGTTCCATCACGCCATCTCCTCTCGCGATCAATATCTTTATTTGTCTGGGCAGTCGGCCTCGGCCCACGTTGCTGTGAGGTCCTGGCAGCAGCAACGGCCCGTACGAGCCACCAGCAAGCTGCCCATCAGCGGGGGTCTTGTCAACGAACGGCTTTGGCGGGCCGACCTCCCTGACGGCGAGGTGCCGGCCGCCAGGTACGGGCCTCTGAGGGCCATCGCCCGCAACCGGGTCAACCTTGGGGCTGAGGAACCGCCGGACAACCGTTACCGATGAGAACGATCTTGCTAGGAACGCCAACGGGTAGAAACGGGATGCGAGTGGGACCGCTGCTGGTCAGCGTCGAGCTGTCGGATACGGCCGGGTGTCATCGGCGGGTCCTGCATGAGGGTTTCGCCCGGGCCGCCGCAGGCCAGGCCGCAACCGACGTGCCGCATTCCGGACACCTTTCCGATCAAACAATCAGGACCGCAAAAGCCCAGCTCAGGTGCTCGCTAGGACGAGGTGCACCTATCCAGTCACCCCAGCCAGCGTTGGATCGCCGCCCGGAGCGATGCGCGGGACGCCGCGTCCGGCTGCGGGACGTCGGTGGCCCATGCCACGTATCCGTCGGGCCGCAGCAGCAACGCCGTACACGGCACGGCGGAGCCGGGCAGCCCCGCGGTTGCGGGGTATCCCCAGTCCCCGCCAGTGAAGTCGATCAGGTGCGGGCGGCCGTCCCTGGTCAGCTCGGCGAGCCGGACCCCGTCTTTGAGGTCCAGGTCGGGAGCCCACCGACCGGCCAGCGGATGGTCGCTGCCCACCTCGTAGCGGATGTCGGCACCCGACATCAGGTCGGCGATACGGCGGACGTTGCGCGGGTCGCCGAGCAGTTCGGTGAACAGCGCGCGCAGGCCGGTGACCTCGCTGCCAGGGGCGATCAGTGCGGATTGGGCGCGCGAGGACATCACCACCCGCTCAGCGACCGGGCGTCGTTCGGACTCGTAGGTGTCGAGGAGACCGGCGGGGGCCGTGCCGCGCACGTCGACCGCGAGCTTCCAGCCAAGGTTGACCGCGTCCTGGAGGCCAAGGTTGAGCCCGGGCCCGCCGATCGCCGAGTGAACGTGAGCGGCATCGCCGACCAGCAGCACCCGGCCGTCTCGGAAACGCTCAGCCAGGCGGGTGTTGCCGCCGTTGAGCTTGCGCATCAAGTGCGGCCCTTGGCCGTCGGGCGGGCCGAAAGCGATGTTCACACCGAGCACGCGGTGGGCGCTGGCCTGCAGTTCCGCGAGCGTGAGCGGCCCCTCGGCGTCCTGTCCGTTCCACTCCATAGTGGAGATCAACGGTGCGGGGGTGCCCGGCAGGGGCGCGTACACGAACAACCCGCGCTCGGTCCGGTGGTGCAGGAACGGCGGGATGGGTCCGTACCCGGGAATGTCGAGGCCGCCGGTGGCCGGATCGACGAACTCGGCCGGCACGACGGCGTGTGCGGTGCGCGCGATCGTGTCGTCGGTCGTCACGCCGGGGAAGGCGATGCCGGCCAGCTTGCGTACGATGCTGTGCCCGCCGTCGGCACCGATCAGGTAGCGCGTTTCGATCGTGTAAGGCCCGGCCGGCCCGCTGACCTGGAGGGTCACGCCATCCGTGTCCTGGCTGAATCCGGTGAGCTCGTGGCCGCGCCGGATCTCGACGGCGAGTTCGACGGCCCGTTCCTCCAGCATCTGCTCGATCCTGCGCTGCGGAACCTGGAGGATGTAGAAGGGGTTGTCGTCCAGCACACTCAGGTCGATGGGCAGCCCGCCGAAGACGAATCCGGGAGTGGGCCGCGGTGGGACCTGGTTACCAGCGAGCCGCTCGTACAGGCCTCGCCGGTCTAGCATCCGTACCACCTGGCCGACCAGGCCGTTGGCGCGGTTGTCCTGGGTGCGCTCCGGCAGGCGCTCCAGGACCAGGGGGTGGATTCCGGCCAGGCTGAGCTCGCAGGCCAGCATCAGGCCGTTGGGCCCGGCTCCGGCTATGACGATATCGGCGATCATGGTGGTCCTTCCGGGCATGACGGATCGACCGGCGGCAGGCCGGTTAATCTTCGATTGGGAAGATGAGAGAGGTCTGGAAGGGTCAGGGCGTGGGCAGGCCGGCGGCGACCTGACCGAGGGCGTCGCGCAGCAGTTCCTCGAACGGTGCCGGCGCATCGCCGTGGAGCCACAGATGGATGGCCGCGAGTATGGCGGCGCCGACCGTCCCGGCGACCAGGTGCGGATACAGATCTCGATCGGCATTGGTGCCGGTGCGCTCGGCGACCGCCGCGGCCAGCGCATCCTGCGCGGCCGTGTGGGCCTTGAGGAACTCGCCCCGGTGCTCCGGATGCTGGCTCATCAGCTTGACACCAGCGATCCAGCGCCCGTCGGCCGGACGCTCGGCCTCTTGCATGCCAAGCGCGAACCGGGCGAACACGGCGTTAGCGATGGCCTCCCACAGGGGTTCGCCGTCCGGCCTGGACCTCAGCTCGTCGGCGATCTGCACCGCTCGGTCGAAGTGCCTGGCCGCGATCGCCTCGCCCTTGCTGGAGAAATAGTTGTTGAATGTGCGGTGCGAGACACCCGCCTCGGCGGCGATGTCCTCCACCTTGACGTTGTCGAAGCCACGCTCGACGGTCAGCTTGATCGCCGCCCAGCTCAGCGCGATCCGGGTTTCTTCCTTCTTGCGCTCTCTCAGCCCCATGCGAATACTCTACACAAATTTGCGAGCCACGCAAATATGCGAGCCACGCAAAGATGCGCGGCTCGCATGTATGCGGCGGCCTTGCTCGATATCTCTTCCTCGCGCCACCAAATCGAGCGGCTCGGCCCGCGCGCACTCGCCCGCCCGGCACCTCGATGACTTCCTCACCGATCTGGTCACTGGCATGTGGACGGGCTCCCCTGACCAGCGGACGTCCACGTTGCGGGTCCATAGACAGGGCCGCAGTCGACGTTCGGTCAGGCCGGCTTCGTCGAACAGCTCCCGACGTGCGGTTTGGAGGAACGTCTCGCCGGGTCCAACACCGCCTCCCGGCAGGATCCAGAACAGCTCCGGCACGGGAAGAACGGGGACGACGATGGCGCCATCGTCACGGACTTGCATCACGGCAAGATTTAGATCTTGCCAGGGGTGTTCACGAGTGGTGGGGCGGGTCGGAGACCTAGAAGGTCGCTTCCCAGGATGGAGATGATCGTTTCCCAGGAATCCTGCACGGAGTCGACTTCCCAGAGGCCGCTTAGATCCCGGTATCGGGATCGGTCAGTCGTTGCGGGGTTTGCTGAATTCTTCGATCAGCACGGGATACTGCTCCCCACCGTGTCCAGCGGCGATCGAGCGGTCGGCCATCGCCTTGATCAGCTTCGGCAGTTCGGCGTTGACACCCACCGCCTCGCTCTCCTCGATCAGGTGTGCCATCGCCCGCGCATCGGTCTCCAGGGCCGACACCTCGGCCGGGAAGGAGCCGCTGTCGATCTGCTTGGCATACCCAGGCAGCCATTCGGCCACACCGGCAGCGATCTGCTGCGCAAACGGCGCATACGTTGCGGCGTCAACACCGGCCGTCCTGAGCAGGGCCGTGCCCTGGAGCCAGGCGTTCAGGATGCTCCACATCATGGCGAGGCCGGCCACGTCGTACAGGGACGCTAGCCCATGGTCCGCACCTAGGTAGGTGACGGTGCCGAGCGCGTTGAGCGTTGACTCGTGCGCCTCGAAGTCCGACTGCGGCCCGCTGTGCAGAATTACCGCCTCGGCGGTTCCGATCGCCGATGGGATGGCCATGATGGCGCCGTCCAGGTAATGGGCGCCGCGCTGCTCGGCCCATTGGGCGGCTTCCCGGGCCTGGGCCGAGTCGCCCGAAGTCAGGTTGATCAACATCTTGCCGTCCAGCTCGCTCTCGTTCGCGCCGAGCAGCTCGTGCATGGCCTGGTAATCGGTGACGCAGATGATCGTCAGGGAACCTGCCTTGAGCGCGTCGCCAACCGTTGGCGCCAGCCGTGCGCCCTCGGCCACCAGCTGGTCGGCCTTGGAGGTCGTGCGATTCCACACGGTTGTGGGATGCCCGGCTTTCAGGAACGCGCCGGTGAGTGCCCGACCCATCAGTCCGAGGCCGATGACTGTCACGGGTGTATCGGTTTTGCTGTTCATGGCAGCATCGTCAACGTTGATACCGGTGTGAAGGTCAAGTGAGGTTTCGATGCTGATCGGGGAATTGAGTCGTCGGACGGGTGTGAACGCCCATCAGTTGCGCTACTACGAAGCTCAGGGCCTGCTGGAGGCTGAACGCGGCGCGAACGGCTACCGCGAGTACGACGAGAAGGCCGTGCTGCGGGTGAAGCAGATCCGGCACCTGCTTGGTGCCGGATTGTCCTCTGAGGACATCGCGTACCTGCTGCCCTGTGCGGTCGGAGAGACCCCGGAGCTGCTTGGGTGTCCCGAGTTGCTGGCCGCGATGCGGTCACGGCTGCAGCGACTGGACGATCAGATAGATAGGCTCGCCCAATCCCGCGACGCCCTTGCCGACTACATTGATGCGGCCGAACGAATGGCCAGCGAGAGCTATCCCCCCTTTGACGATGCTGACCAGGAGTCGGTCCCCGCCTGAGCCATCCGTTGGGACTTCGGCCAGTAACCCAGGGACTCGTTCGCAAGGATCTTCCAGGCGGTAGTGACTGCCAGTGCTTTGCCGTTTACAGTGCGGAGTCGCAGGGCTGCATGGCGTGAATGTGCCACCCGGACGGGGATCTCCCAATGCAGATGCAACCAGTGGTAGAAGCATTCTCACTGGTCGACAAACCTTTCCAAACTCCGGAGTGGGTGGGGCGCAGCCCGAATGCTCGGCTTCTGAGCGCCCTGGCTGCCTCCGGCGAACTGCCGAAGATCTGCCACCAGCACACCATCACCCTGCACCCCCGGCGACCTCGACAAGTTCCGCCAGGACCTGCCCTACCTCAGCTCCTCCTGGCGAGGGACATACTCCACCGCCGGGGCCATGACGGAAGGGCTGAACGGCCGTCTCAAGGGCCACGACCTCGACCTTGGTGCCCCGAAGAACCGGCTCGCCCACCGCCGCGTCGCCCAGACCATCCTGGTCGCGCTGCTCGCCATCACCGGCCGGAGCCTGCTGGCGAGCAGCTGCGACCAGTCGGCGCCGGCGGCGATTCCTCGCCCGCCCCCCTCGCCCGCACGCCCCCGCCCATCACAGCGAAAGGATTCCGCAGTGACTGCCACGCCCCTCGATGGGATCCCGCGGCCTCCCGTAACCGACACGACCTTCGTCGGCCCGCCTCACGTCGGCCGTTGCGTCAACTGCGACCAACTACTCGCCACGCCGCATCAGCCCGCTGGGCGAACGCGTCAGCGAGCGGCAACGGAGGCGGCATCAGCCGCCAGCGCTGCCCTTCGGTACGGCGCCCGGCCCACCGCCGGGCGCGGGCCACGCCCTGCACCGCGAACCCGATGGTCACCGGGGCCAGCCGCGCGAAGCACGTCGGTGAGCAGCGTCGACGGCCTTGAGGGGGCCCGGTGAGCGGCCTGTCGGGAAAGCGTCTAATACTCCAGTGAGACTTCGCGATCTTCCCGGCCCAGGGCACATGAAGATGGCCACCACGTGATCATGCGGAGTTTGTGAAGACATCTGAAGATCGCGTGATGGCCGCGAGCCAAACCGTTGCCCCTGACGGCTGGCGTCCCCCTTCAACAAGCTGATGAGCCGGATCACGGGCCGGACGAGACCGGGGTTCATCAAGAACGATGGCGGCTATGCCGGGTGCAGCGCCAGTGCACCGGCACCGCCGGAAAGAATGTCACTGGAAGATTAGATGCGAGGGCCGAGGAAGGTGCCGCCGGTGGCGTCGATCACGTCGCCGGTGATCCAGCGGGCGTCGTCGGAGGCGAGGAAGGCCACGATGTCGGCGATGTCGGACGGCTGGCCGATGCGGTTCAGGGCGGAGGCGGTCGCCGTGAGGGCTTCCATCTCCGGGCTGGAGTGGATCCAGACGTTGGCATCAGTGTCGGTGACGCCGGGCGCCACGGCGTTGACCGTGATGCCCCGCGCGCCGACCGTGTGGGCCAGCGTCCTGCAAAGCACGTTGATGGCGCCCTTGGCCATCGAGTAGGCGAGTTCTTGGCGACCTCGTCCGCAGCATGGATCTCTTGTGGGGCACGGCGGACAGGCCCAGCCGCGGTCCGAAACCCAGCCTGTCAGTCGACCAGATCACCCGGACGGCCGTCGAGATCGCCGACGCCGAGGGCCTTGGGGCCGTGTCCATGCAGCGCATCGCGGCGACGTTCGGCTTCACCACCATGTCGCTGTACCGGTACGTGCCGGGCAAAGCCGAGCTGGTCGCCCTCATGGTGGACATGGCCATCGGCGAGCGGCCCGATCTGGATGCGCTGCCGGGCGGATGGCGTGACCGGCTGGCTGAATGGTCTCGGCAGTGCCTGCGGATCTTCACACGGCGTCCCTGGCTCCTGGAGGCGACGAGCGGGCACCGTGTCATGGGTCCGAACGAGCTCGGATGGATGGACGCAGCGCTCACGGTCCTGGCGGCGGCCGGTTTCACCCCGGTGGAGCAGCACGACGCGTTCCTGCTCGTCGTGGGGCACGTTCGCAGCGTCGCACAGTACACCGCGGGCGCGGACAAGCTACGGGTCGACGAGTGGTCGGCCGCCGTCGGAGAACGGCTGAGCCGGCACGCTGATCGCTTTCCGGCGGTGGTCGCGGCCATCCAGGGGGGCGGATATGCCAAGGCGGCGGACGAGCCCTTGGAGTTCGGGCTGCGTTGCCTGCTGGGCGGACTCGAGAAGCTGCTCGGCTAATGCTCCGGTGACACTTGGCGATCTTGAGGGATCGAGGTCACATGGCGACAGCCACTGCGTGATCATTCGGAGTACTCATCCCGACACCCTCCCAGCGCGGGCTGTGACTGAGCACCTCAGGTGGCGTGGTCCGCCAGGCCGGGCGCCAAGGTACTGCGATCCCTCGTGCGTCAGGGACAGGCGCCGCGAGATGATCCGCCTATGGCGGATACGGTTTTCTTCGATCTGGACGGCACCCTGGTCGATCATCGAAGCGCGGTCTGGGAAGCGATCGGCCAGATCGTTCAGGCCGCGCCGAACGCGACGGCACCACCGGAGGAGCTGGTGACGTTGTGGTGGACGCTGGAGGGGCGCCACATGCGGGAATACCTGGCCGGTCAGTGCTCCTTCGCTGAACACCACCGACGCAGGCTCCGCTCCTTCCTGCCCATGCTCGGCGAGCCGGTTCCGGAAAGTCCCGACCTTCTGGACGCCTGGATCGCCGAGCGCTACCTCACCGTGTTCGAGGAGTCCTGGCGGTGCTATCCCGATGTCCAGCCCTGCCTGGAGAACCTGAAACGGCTTCCCCGAGGACCGCGTCTGGCCGTTCTCACCAACGGGGACCCCGAGCAGCAGCGCGCCAAGCTCGCCCGCTTCGGCCTCCTGGAATACTTCGAAGCCGTCCTGACCCCGACCGAGCTCGGTGCGGCCAAGCCCGTGGCCTACGCCACCGCCTGCCGGTGGATGCGGACGGACCCCGCGCAGGCGGTCAACGTGGGCGACATGCTGGAAAGCGACGTGAACGCGGCCGCCCTCGCCGGGCTCACCGGCATCTGGCTGGACCGCGGCATCGACTTCATCACCGGTGGACCATCGCCGACGGCAAACGAGGCGGTACTCCGCATCGAACGGCTCATCGACCTCCCCGACCACCTATCACACACGAACGCCTGACCGGCTCTCACGAACCTCTCGTTCGAGGGCGAGGAGTTCGGTCTTCTCCTCGATGGCCTTTGGAGATACCTCTCTCGGCCTGGTGGAGTCGGCTGATCTGTTCCCGATCGCATTGTTGAGGGCTGTCAATAGCGGACCCGCGCGTCTCCGCGGGCGCGCCACTGCGTTGACCTGCGGCGGAGCTCTGCACCATGGCGGCTGCGGAGGCCTCTCTGGCAACGAGCTCGGCGCCGACGTCACGCCGTTGAGCTGCGGTATCGCTTATTGACACGGCAACGGCTCCCCGCAGCGCGCTGGGAGCCGTTGCCGTCCGAGATCGTCAGTCAGCCCGTGGGCTGAGGTCCACGGCGTCCGCACCCCCAACCTCTGCTGGCGGGGTTGGGGGCGTTGGCCACCGGTGGGCTGCTACCTGCTACGGCCTGGCCAGAGGGCGTTCGAGTGGCCCCATTAGCGGCCCTGCTGCTGGAAGCAGCCCAGGGGCGAGCCGGCGCAGCCGGTGGCGCCGAGACCGGTAACTCGCAGGAGGGCGGCGAGAATCGTCTTCATGGCCCTGACTGTGGCCCGCTCGAATTGACAGCCGGTTGACAGGAGATTGAGGTGAGCGAGGTCTGGAGGCTGCGCACCCACCCCAACCCCAAGATCAATAGTTGACCTGCGGGATCATGATCGACCGGGTCCCCTGGGCGGGGCGGATGTTGATGAACTCCGTCGCGCCGTCGGCGGCGTCGGTGAGATCGCCGGAGTATTCGGCGAGGTCGTTGCCGTAGTTCGTCCACGAGATCTGCTCGGGATCGCCGTTGGAGGCGTCCAGCATCAGGGCCGACAGCCACCGCTCGATTCGTACGAGCGCCTTTACGTTGTAGATTAACAACGCCGGGAAATTACCTACGTAGGTAGGAACGGGTACCTATGCGGGCGTTTATCCCGTCCCCCGACGCTCCTCCCCCGGCGATGCTGGAAGACGTCGCAAGAAACGTCGTGACCAGCGAAGACAGAGGAGCGAACCATGTGCCGGCACCAGCCTCAGTGCCCGTCCGCATACGCCTCCGACCACGACGCGGCCTGCCTGGTGACCTTCCACCCGGAACAGGGATGGGGCCTGCTCTGCAACGGCGTGGTGATCTTCGAGGACACCGGTGGGCTTCTGCCCGATGGGCGCACTGTTCCCGCCCATCGCACCCATCTCGGACGTGCAGCATGAACCCGTACCCTGGTTCCATCGCCATGGACTACCTCGCACCCCGCCAGGGCGACTGGCGGGACTCCGCCGCACCAGGGCACGGCCGATGCCTCCTGGACCTGGTCAAGGCCGGCGTCCAGCATCTGAAGGACCTCGCCACCGGCATCACCCGGAAGCCGGACGTGCAGGCCGCCTCCTGGTCGCTTCCGGCCAGGATGTCGTCGGTGCCCCGGGCCCGGCACCTCGCCAGGGCCAGGCTGTCGTCCTGGGGGCTCGACGAGTCGGGCGACGTCGTCGAACTGCTGGTCAGCGAGCTGGTCACCAACGCGTTGTGCCACGCGCACGAACCGTACCGGCTCACCCTGTTCGCCTCCGACGGCCTGCTGCGCTGCGAGGTCGAGGACTCCGACCCCACGCTGCCCCACCTGTGCCACGCCACCAACGACGACGAGCACGGCCGTGGGCTGGCCATGCTCGACCTGCTGGCCTGCTGCTGGGGTTGCGACCGCAGGCGCGACGGGAAGACCGTCTGGTTCGAGCTCCCCACCGACAGCGACCACCAGCACACCCACTGCTGAGCCGGCAGGAGCCATCGACGATGCGCCAGATCCGGATCCGCAAACGCCGGCACGCGACCACAGGCGGCGACCTGGACCTGCGAAGCCCGTCAGGCCGGCCGCTGCCGTTCTGAGCTCCCCCACGTCCCCCGGGGGGCGCCGGAGCCGTCGCGGCCACCACACGCGACGGCCGACGGCGCCCCCCTCGGCCCCCCACGGCCGGCTCGCGGACAGAACCCGGACGTACAGGGCGCGCACCCGTGGGTAGTGAACCCCCTGGGGCCGGTCCACGGACAGGCGGAACCTAGGTTGGGGGGATCTCAGATGTCTGAACACGTCACCGTAGGCACGGACGGCTCGCGCCCGGCGACGATCGCGGTCAAATGGGCCGCCGAGGACGCCACCCGCCGGGGAGCCGCGCTGCGCATCGTCCACGTGTTCGAGCCGTGGGGCCACGACCTCCCCTACCAGCCCGTCCCCGAGGCTCCTGAGGGGATCGCGCGCTACAGCGAGGGCATCCTGGACGCCGCCGCCGAGGTCGCCCGCGCCCAGGCGCCCGCGACCGAGGTGACGACGGTCCTGCTGTCGGGACGGATCATCGGCATCCTCATCAAGGAGTCCGACGACGCGCTCCAGATCGTCGTCGGCAGCCGGGGCGTGGGCGGGTTCGCCGGCATGCTGATGGGCTCGGTGAGCATCGGGCTCGCCGGGCACGTGGCCTGCCCCGTCGTGGTGGTCCGCGGGGGCCAGGACACCGTTCAGGGGCAGATCGTCGTCGGCTTCGACGGCGCCGCGCACTCCGAAGGCGCCCTCGAGTACGCCTTCGCGGAGGCCGAGCGGCGAACAGCGCGGCTGCAGGTGGTGTACGCCTGGCAGGCCGCCATCCTGTCGCCGTACGCCAGCGGGTACTGCGCGTACTTCGACGACCTCTTCGCGACCGGGAAGCGCGCGGTCGAGGAGCGGCTGCGGGCCTGGAACGATCGCTACCCCCACGTGCCGACGATCATCACGGCGGTCTGTGATCACCCGGTCGCGGCGATCTGCGACGCCTCGACGCAGGCGGACCTGGTGGTGGTCGGCTCGCGCGACCTGGGAGGGCTCGGTGCCACCGCGCTCGGGTCCGTCAGCCGCGGCGTGCTGCACCACGCGCACTGCCCGGTCGCCGTGGTGCCGAAACCGCAACGGCAGTGACGCAGAGCCCCATCAACCGGGCCCATCAGCCGAAACCCGTCGGCAAGGCCCGTCAGTCGGGCTCCATAAGGGGCTGCCGGAAGCGCCACGGGACGGTGAACGCGCGGGCGCTGATCGCCTTCAGCGCCCGGTCGAGCGCCTGCTCGGCCGACGCGCTGGTGTCGATCTCGGTGGCCTCCGGCCAGGGCGCCATCACCTCCGCCATCGTCGTGGCGATCGCCTTGTCCGCGTCCGAGGCCCCGCCGGTGCGGCCGGCGATGCGGGCGGCGGCCACCTGCGGCAGCGTGGTGCAGCGCAGCGCCAGCAGGTCGCTGCAGGTCCGCTCGGCGACCCGCTCGGCGTCCGCCCGGTGCGCGGCGTGGATCCAGGACGCGTCGAGGATGACGGGCTCCCCGTACTGGAGCAGCCTCCCGGCTCTCGACAGCAGCTCGGCGTAGGTGCGCTCGGTCCACTCCTCGGTGTAGATCCCCTCACCGTACGGGGCGGGCGCCGGTTGGAGGGCGGCGGTGCCGGCGAGCTCCTTGCGCACGTGGTCGCTGCTCAGCAGCGTGTACCCGAACCGGTCGGCGAGGGCGGCGGCCAGGGTGGACTTCCCGGTTCCCGGCGTGCCGCCGACGAGGATCAGCGTGACCGCACCGGCCTGCAGGTGCCGCAGCGCCAGGTCGGCGAGGTCGCGGGCCTGCGCCGCCGCGTGGGAGTCGCCCTGCCCGTGCCGGACGCAGGCGACCTTGGCCCGGACGAACGCCCGGTAGGCGACGTAGTGATGCCACAGCGAGGGCGGGGACGGGTCGCCGGAGAACTCGGCGTACCAGTGCAGGAACAGCTCGGACAGCCTCGGGGCGCCCAGCCGTTCCAGGTCCATCGCCAGGAAGGCGGCGTCGTCGAGGCCGTCGAGGAAGCGGAGCCGCTCGTCGAACTCCAGGCAGTCGAGGATGCGCGGGCCGTCGTCCAGGCAGAAGATGTCGTCGGCGAGCAGGTCCCCGTGGCCGTCGACGATGCGGCCCTCCTCGACGCGGGCCTCGAAGAGGGCCTGGCGGCCGTCGAGGAAGCGCCATGTCAGCCGTTCGATCTCGGCCTCCGTCCGGGCGTCGATCGGCGCTGCCAGCAGGGCTCGGACGTGCTCGAAGCTCGCGCTCCACCGCGACCGCAGCGCCTCCCGCCCGCCCTGCCGGTCGATCAGCGGGCCGCGCCGGGCGCGGGCGTGCAGGCTCGCGACCAGCCGGGCGATCCGGCGCAGGTGCTCCTCCACCGCCTCGCCGGCCCGGACCATCGTGGCGAGCCGGCGCTCCTCGGGCATGCGCCGCATCACGACGAGGTGCTCGCACGGCCTGCCGTCGGGGCCGAGCACGTCGGCCACGCCCTCGTACACGTCGGGCGCCAGCCGCCGGTTCAGCTTCACCTCCTCGTGGCAGGCGGCCTCGCGGGCCTCACGGGCGGCGAAGTCCAGGAAGCCGAGGCTCACCGGCTTCTTGAGCTTGACGACGTGATCGCCGAGGAACACCACGACGGCGGCGTGTGTCTCCTTGATCTGCGTCCAGGGCGTCATCGGCGCCGCCTCCGTTCCCCGCGCTCGACGGCCGCCGGGTGTCGCCCCCGTCCGCGCCGGTCAGCGGCCCAGGCACTCGGCGATGTCCTGGGTGGTCGCGTCGTGCAACCGGTCGGCCAGGTCGGCCAGTGCCCTGGCGACCGCGAGCTCGTCACCGATGTCGGGTACGGGCCGGTCGATCGGGTTGCGGCGGGCCCGGCCGATGCCGGCCATGTGGTCGTCGATTCCCCCGGTGGACAGGACCGCGCGGGCCGAGGTGACGTCGCGGTCTTCGGTGATGTCGATCTGTATGCTCCATCGCTTGGTCTCCATCACGGAGCCTCCCCTCGAATGGGTGCGGCGCGTCCGGCCCTCCCGCCGGACGCGCGAGCCACGCCCCCCGTGATGCCGCGCCTCCCGGCGCGTCACCGCCATTCGGGTGTGGCGTGATGGTGCTCGACGTGGGCGTCGGGCCCCGGGAACACCAGCGTCTCGTGCCCCTCGTCGTGCCAGCGCACGACGTAGGGCGGCGAGCCGTCCGCGTTGCGCAACTCGACGATGACGCCGACCCGGCGTGGCTCGCCCAGATGCACGCGCTCAACGATGATCGTGTCTCCGACTTCTGCCTTCATGGATCCCCCTGAGCTGCCCGGCGGCCCGGCGAACGGCGGGCCCGTGATGGTCACCACGGGCCCCTGCCACCGTCGCGGGCGGGCGGCGGGCGCTTCGCGTTATGTCGGTTCTGGTGGTACCCGTTCTGGCGGTACTCAATGTGATCGGTCGATCACCCCGTCATCTCCATTGTCCAATCTGGTCCGAGTCCTGTCACCCTGGGTCCGCGGTCGGTCGCACGGCGGTGACCTTGTACTCGGGGCACGCGGACACGGTGGAGGATCAGCGGATGGTCGTCGTCTGCTTCCTCGCCGGGCCTCAGGTACGGCCGGGCGGCGAGATGGCCGGCCCGTCGGACGTCACATCCGGGGCAGGAGATCCCGGCGAAGCCGGTTCACGCCTCGCTGTCCTGCCTGCGGCGGACCACGGCGAGCGGGCACGGGGACTGGTGCAGCATGGCCTGGCTGACCGAGCCGATGACCAGGCCGGCGAAGGTGCCGTGCCCGTGCGAGCCGACCACGAGCAGGTCGGCCCCGGTGGCGGCCTGCCTCAGCACCTCGACCGGGTGCCCGTGCACGACCTCCTCCACCACCGTGACGTCCGGGTGGCGCTCGCGGTGGCCTGCCAGCGTCTCCTTCAGCACAAGCAGCTCGTTGCGCTCACTGTCGGGATCCGCCGGCTCGAACCCGCCCAGCTGCGGCCAGGCCCAGGCGTGCGCGGCGCGCAGGTCGGCGCCGCGCAGCTCCGCCTCGGCGAAGGCGAAGTCCAGCACCCGGCGGGACGCCGGAGACCCGTCGACGCCGACCACCACCTCACCCCGGGGCAACGAGGGCAGCTCCCGCACCAGGACGACGTCGCAGGCCGCGTGCCCCGCCACCCCGTACGCCACCGACCCGACGAGCAGCCCGCGCACGCAGCCCAGGCCGTGGCTGCCTATGACGAGCAGTTCGGCGTCCTCGGCGGCGCTGATCAGCGCGGTGCGGGGATCGCCGGGCAGGAACGCGGTCGTCACCTCGATCTTCGGCTGCTCGCGGTGTGCCCGCTCCTCGGCCGCGGCCAGCACCGTCCGGCCGCCGTCGCGGATCCACCGGCCCACCTCGGCGTAGTGGCCGCCCTCGCTCTCGCTCTGGCAGGCCCAGCGCGGCATGGCGTGCACGATGGTCAGCGGGACCTCGCGCAGCACCGCCTCCCTGGCGGCCCAGCCCACGGCTTCCAGCCCGGCTCGCGAGCCGTCGACACCAACGGTGATCATGTTTCCTCCCCGGTCTCTCCTTCATCACAGCTCCGGGCGCGAGCGGCGGCCTAGCGACGAAGGTCCCGCACTGCAAGGACCTCCGCCTCTGGTGTGCCGCGCGGGCCCGGCCGGGTCGTCCGGCCGCCGGGAGCGCGGGCAGATCGGCGGGAATCAGAGGACCTTCGCCTCTAATGCCCGGCGGCGTCCGCCGCTGATCCTGGACGGTATGCAACTCGATTCGTCAGGACTTCAGGTGCTCTCCCGGCAGGAGTGCCTTGGCCTGCTGTCCGCCACCCCCATAGGGCGGATCGTCTTCACCGACCACGCGCTGCCCGCGGTGCAGCCGGTCACCTTCTGCCTCGACGGGGAGACGATCGTGATCCGTACTGCGACGGGCTCCAAGCTGGCGGCCGCCACCCGGCACGCCGTGGTGGCCTTCGAAGCCGACAGCTTCGACCTCGACACGCGCACCGGCTGGTCGGTCACCGCCGTCGGACGCGCCAGGGCCGTGCACGAACCCCACGAGATCGCCCGGCTGAACTCGCTGCCGTTGACTCCATGGGCGCCCGGCGCGCGCGCCCACTACATCACGGTCGAGACCGAGCAGGTCACCGGCCGCAGGATCACAAGGGAACCTTCCAGCTCAGCAGAGTGCCACCCCCTCCCGGAGTCGTGAGCTCGAACGAGCCGCCCAGCCCCACCGCGCGTTCCTCCAGGTTGCGCAGCCCGCTGCGGCGGCCCTCGGCCGGCATCCCGACGCCGTTGTCGCGCACGGTCAGCGTGAGCTGGTCGCCCGCCACCTCCACCGACACGTCGGCCCTGGACGCCCTGGCGTGGCGGACCACGTTCGACAGCGCCTCGCGCAGCACCGCCAGCACGTGCTCGGCGACCGGCTCGGGCACCCGGTGGTCGACCTGGCCCTCCATCCGCAGCCCCGGCATGAACCCCAGATGGCCGCGGGCGGCCTCGACCAGCTCCACGATCCGCGCGCGCAGGGTGGGACCGCCGGCCTCGTGCGCGCTCTGCAAGGCGAAGATGGTCGAGCGGATCTGCCGGATGGTCTCGTCCAGCTCGTCGATGGCGTGCTGCAGCCTGCCCGCCCCCTCCGGGCGGTCCACCAGCCGTACCGTGCTCATCAGCGTCATGGCGATGGCGAACAGCCGCTGGATGACCACGTCGTGCAGGTCCTTGGCGATGCGGTCTCGATCTTCCAGCAGGCTCAGCCGCTCGGCGTCGCGGCGGGCCTCGGCCAGCTCCAGCGCGATCGCGGCCTGGCCGGCGAACGCCTCCAGCATCCGCAGGTCGGCCGCGCTGAACGGCAGCCGCCCCGACCGCTTGGCCAGCGCGACCACCCCGCGCACGGCCTTCCCCACGCCCAGGGGCATCAGCAGCTCGGGGCCGAAGCCCAGGTCGCGCAGCGGCGAGTTGACGTCGTCGAGCAGGCCGCCCGAGGCCTGGGTCCGCCCCTCGGTGAACACCTGGCCGGCCGGGGTGGCCTCCAGGTCGAAGGTGATGTCCGCCACCTGCTCGGCGTGCTCGCCGTCGACGTACTGCACGGCCAGGGACCGCCCGGACTCGTCCGGTAGCAGGATCTTGACCAGGTCGGCGTCGCTCATCTGCCGGGCGCGGGTCGCCAGCATGGTCAGCACCTCGCGGGGGTCGGCCCCCGACAGCAGGCTGGTGGTCACCTCGGACGACGCCTGCAGCCAGGTCTCGCGCCGCCGGGTCTCCTCGTACAGGCGGGCGTTCTCCACGGCGACGCCCGCGGCCGCGGCCAGCGCGATGACGATCGCCTCGTCCTCCTCGTCGAACTCGCCGCCGCCGCGCTTCTCCGTCAGGTACAGGTTGCCGAACACCTCGTCACGCACGCGTACCGGCACTCCGAGGAAGGTGCGCATCGGCGGATGCCCGGGCGGGAAGCCGTACGACTCCGGATGGTCGCAGATGCGGCCCAGCCGCAGCGGCCGGGCGTCCTTGATCAGCAGGCCCAGCAGGCCCAGCCCGTGCGGCCAGTGCTCGATCCCGGCGATCTCCTCCTCGGTCAGCCCGACCGGGATGAACTGGATCAGCGTCTGCTCATGCCCGACGACGCCGAGGGCGCCGTAGCTGGCGTCGACCAGCTTGGTCGCCGTCTCCACGATGCGGCGCAGCACGGTCTCGAGGTCGAGGTCGCTGCCGACCAGGACCACGGCCTCCAGCAGGGCGTGCACGCGGTCGCGGGTGGCCAGGACGGCGTTCAGCCTGACCTGCAGCTCCGCCAGCAACTCGTCAAGCCGCATCTGCGGCATCAACGCACGCTGCATGCCTTGCGTCATACGAGTCAGTCTCCCACCGGAGCAGTGCTACGGACACACGAGGCAGGGGAGGGAATTCTTTACTTATGTAAGTGTTTGCCGGGATTGTGGTGATTTTGGGGGAATTCGCAGGAGATGCGCCGTTCACTCAAGCATGTCTCCCAGCGGCCTGCGCACGGCTTCCTTGTCGTCCAGGGCGACGCCCAACCGCATGATCATCTGCGGGTAGCGGCCCGAGCACAGCTCCTGGCGCAGGAACTCCCGCAGGTGGAACATCTCCAGCGCCTGAGTGTGGAAGGCCGCGCTGACACCGTGCGCGGCGGCGCGCAACAGCACGCTCTGCAACGCCTGCCCGGCCGCGATCCACTCCGCCCGCTCGTCACCGCCCGTGGTCAGCAACGCCACCAGCCCCGTGGTGGTCGGCCCGCCCTGCGCCGGGCCGCCCCAGTCGTGCCGCCAGGCGTAGTCACGCTGCGGGAACTCGGGATCGCCCGCCGCCTCCTTACGCGGGTAGGCGCCCGCCGGCACGCCGTCCGCACGCGTGCTGCCCGGTGGGCGCGCCCACCGGATCACGTCCAGCGAGAAGCGCCGGTCCTGGGACTGCACCACCTGCGCCGCCTGGGTCAGCGCCGCCAGCACCCGCACCGCCTCCGACGAGGCGATCACGGTCAGCTCGGCCCCCTCCTCGGCGGCGTGCCTGGCCAGCGACGCGATCAGGGCCGCGGGAACGGGCAGGTTCGCGAAACCCGCCCGGTGGGTGCGCCTGCGCTCGAACTCCCTGGCCAGCACCCGCGCCTGGTCGTCGACCGCCGGAGCGGGCGCGAGCCTGACCGTGGCCAGCAGCGACGGCCGGTCCGGGTCCGGCAGGACGCGCACCACCGGCTCGTACCCCTCGCTGCGCAGTGCCGTCCGGATGTTGAACAGCGCCGCCCCGCAGCTGATCAGCAACTCCCTGCCCGCGCTGTCGCTCACCCGTAGCTTCCTGTCGGGATCGGCGCGCAGGCTGATCTCCTCGCCGGACACCGCGAACGACCAGGGCTGGCTGTTGTGGACGGACGGCGCCCAGCGGGCGGCCTCCAGCGACGCCTTGATCGCATGCTCCGCGTCCTGCGTCCCACCGGTGGTCATGGCTTCCCTCCTGCTGATGAGGCCAGCGCATCACGGCGGAGGGGCGCGGGCGAGAGTCGAAGGTCCCGACCTGACAGGGCGTCGGCCCTCATCCGGCGAACGTTCGGCACTACACCGGTCCATACCCGCCGAGCTGTGAGGTGAGCACCGGGCGTCGTCGGCGCGCGCCTCGCCGAGCCGGAGAAGGCCGGACGTCCCGACGACGCGGGCCCAACGGCCAGAGGCCGCCCGGCGGCCCGCGGACGGCGTCGGCGGGAGAAGGCCGGACCGGCGCCGGACCGGGGCGTGCTGAGAGACTTACGGCATGGTCCAGCACCTGACCCGATACCGGCGGGCCTGGCTGCGCGGTGACGTGCTCGCCGGCCTCACCGTGGCGGCCTACCTGGTTCCGCAGGTCATGGCGTACGCCACGGTGGCGGGGCTGCCGCCGGTGACGGGCCTGTGGGCGGTGCTGATGCCGCTGGCGCTGTACCCCGTGCTCGGCTCCTCGCGCCAGCTGTCCGTCGGGCCCGAGTCGACGACCGCGCTGATGACCGCGGTCGTGGTCGGGCCGCTCGCGGCGGGCGCCCCGCACAGGTACGCGGCGCTCGCGGCCGGGCTCGCCGTCGTCGTGGGCCTGCTCTGCCTGCTCTGCCGGCTGCTCAGGCTGGGCTTCGTCGCCGACCTGCTGTCGAGGCCCATCCTGGTGGGCTACCTGGCGGGGGTGGCCGTGATCATGATCGTCGGTCAGCTCGGCAAGATCACCGGGGTACCGGTGTCCGGTGAGGGGGTCGGCGCCGAGCTGGCCTCCTTCGTCCGCGGGCTGTCCGGCGTCCACCTGTGGACGGTGCTGCTCTCGGCCGCGGTGCTGGCACTGCTGTTCCTCGCCCAGTGGCGGCTGCCGCGGTTCCCCGCCCCGCTGCTCGCCGTCCTCCTGGCCACCGCCTGCGTGACGCTGTTCGGGCTGGAGAGGTACGGGATCAAGGTGGTCGGCCCCGTCCCCAGCGGCCTGCCCGCGCCCGCCCTGCCCGCGCTCGCCGACCTGCGGAACCTGCTGCTGCCCGCCCTCGGCGTGCTCCTGGTCGGCTACACCGACAACATGCTCACCGCCCGCGCGTTCGCCGCCAAGCACAGCCAGACCATCGACGCCAACCAGGAACTGCTCGCTCTCGGCGCGGCCAACGTGGGCGCGGGCCTGTTCCAGGGGTTCCCGGTGAGCAGCAGCGGCAGCCGCGCCGCGCTCGCCGACGCGGCCGGCGCCCGCACCCAGCTGTACTCCCTGGTCTGCCTGGCCGGGGTGGTGGCGGTGCTGCTGTTCGCCGGCCCGCTGCTGGCCGACTTCCCCACCGCCGCGCTCGGGGCCCTGGTCGTCTTCGCCGCCATCCAGCTGATCGACGTGACCGCGTTCCGCCGGCTGGCGTCCTTCCGGCGCAGCGAGCTGCTGCTCGCGCTGGCCGCGCTCGCCGGGGTGCTGGCCTTCGACATCCTGTACGGGGTGCTGCTCGCGGTCGGCCTGTCCGTCGTGGAGATGCTGGCCCGGGTCGCCAGGCCGCACGACGCGATCCTGGGCATCGTGCCGGGTCTGGCCGGAATGCACGACGTCGACGACTACCCGCAGGCGCGCACCGTTCCCGGGCTGGTCGTCTACCGCTACGACTCCCCGCTGTTCTTCGCCAACGCGCAGAACTTCCTGCGCCGCGCCCTGGCGGCCGTCGACCAGCAGAAAGAGCCGGTGTCGTGGTTCGTCCTCAACGCCGAGGCCAACGTGGAAGTGGACATCACCGCGCTGGACGCCGTCGAGTCGCTCCGCGCCGAGCTGGCCCGCCGCGGCATCGTGTTCGCCATGGCCAGGGTCAAGCAGGACCTGCGCACCTCGCTCGACGCGTTCGGCCTGACCGAGGCCATCGGCGAGGACCTCCTCTTCCCCACGCTGCCGACCGCCGTGGCCGCCTACGAGCGGTCGAAGGCGTCGTCGTGACCGCCTACAGCAGCGGCGGGACGATGAGGATGTCCTCCTTGTCGTAGGTCAGGTCGGAGACGACGTCCACGACGCCCTCCACCGCGCGGATCCGCTCCACCAGGGCGATGACCTGCGACTTGCGCTCGACCTTGCCGCCGATGGTGACGATGCCGCCTTCGATCTTGATCGAGAACGCCGCGGGCTCGCCGACCAGATCGGCGATCTCCGCCTCGATCTCGGCGATCGGGCGGGTGAAGACGCGCAGCACGTCCTGCTGGTGCAGGGTGCCGATCACGTGCCCGGTGACCGGGTCGACCACGGGCAGCTGCTTGATGTGCTTGTCGCGCATCATCCTGGCCGCGTCGCGCACGGCCATCTCCGGGGTCACCGTGATCGCCGGGGAGGTCATCAGCTGCGCCGCCGTCACGCCCGCCGCCTTCTCGTGCTCCTCGCGCTGCTTGCGCGACTCGTAGATCGAGACGCTGTGCCGGGCGGTGTCCACCTCCTTGAGCAGCAGGTCGTCCTCCGACACCACGCCCACGGGGCGCCGCTCGGCGTCGATCACGGTGACGGCGCCGACGGCGTAGCGCTTCATCGCGTCCACGATCTCCGTGAACGACGCCTCCTGCAGCACCGCGATGGCGACGCGCCCCATGATGTCCTTGACCTCGATCGTCATCGATGTCACCTCGCTTCCAGCTATCACGCTCTCCTGTGCGCGGCAGGCCCGGCAGCGGCGAACGTCCCAGGTCAGGGAGTCTTAGGTCCCGCCGCTGTGCCCGCCACCGTGCCCGGCACGAACGGCGGCCATCGCCGCACCTCACCAGAGATGTCGTGTCACAGAAGGAAACATCCGGACACCTACTCTCAGGGGCTCCTCGCCGACGTGCGCCCCTAACTGGCCGCGGAGCACGCGGAGCCGCGCGACGGCTGTCAGTCTCCGTCGTGATAGACCATGGGCCCGGCCGCGTCGACTGCCGCCCTGGAGGCGTCTTTGACCCACGACTTCGCGCTGGAGGCAGAGGCGCGATTCGTGTAGATGGCCATGGTAGTGATCAGATATCGGTGCGTGGCCCAGGTCCACCCGTACGTCTCTGCGCTGGTCCAGGTGCCCGAGTCACAGAGGCCGGATCCTGGGCCCTTTCTGGGACACACGATGCCCCAGTCCTCCGAATGGGCGTTGTCGAGCCTTGAGGACGCGGTCTCGGCCCTGTCCGCATTCTCCAGCGGAACGACCCACACGGACACCATGATCCGCCTGCCTGCCGGCGCGTTCGGGTTGACATAGGCACCCGTGACCATCTTGCTGCAGCGCGCTTTTCGGAGGACGGTGCGGACATTGCTGTCGTGGTACGAACCCGGGCACTTGTCCACCCCACTCCCCTTCAGGTTGTAGCGCACACCCTTCGCGGACGTGAACGACTCCGGGAGCAGGGCCCCCACGGTGACCGGGGTCGAGTCGGTGTCCTTGTCGTCGAGGTCGGCGGGGTCGAACGGCTCCGAGGACGGCTCCTCCGACGGCGCCGGGTCAGGGGAGTAGGTGGAGGAGGGCTGGGCGACGGCGTACGGCGTGCTGGAGGACGAGACGTCCGAGCTCCCCTCGTCCGAGCCCTTGACCGAGGAGTTCACGGCCACCGCGGCGAGCACCAGACCGATCAGTCCCGCGCCGACACCGAGGCCGATCTTCTTCGACCGGGTGGGGCTGTGAACCGGTGGTAACGAGGGGACGGCGGAAGGCGCCGGGGGGCGAGGGCTGGGAGGAGGGGGCGGTACGACGGTGGGCGTGGTGGAGGCTGACAGGGCGGCCTGCCTCAACTGCGCGCCCCACTGCGCGGGAACGGGCCGCTGGAATGGGGGCTGGTGGAGCCCTGCCGCCGCGAGGTCGGCCAGTGCGGGGCTGACGGCGGCCAGTCGGCCGAGATCTGTGGAGGCCTGGTCGCGGGCGAAGACGCGGATGGCCAGCAGCGCGAACTTGTAGGCGTCGCTCTGCGGTGTGCCCTTCTGCTCGTCGGCGGGGATCTGCCAGTCAGGCGTTTCCACCTGAGGCAGGGCCTCCGCTCCGCCCAGCCGCATCGCGTCGCAGTCGATGAGGAAGCACTCCGGAGAGGCCTCCGTGGCGAACAGCAGGTTCTTGGGCGACAGGTCGCCCACGACGATGTCCATCGAGTGCAGGCGGGCGAGCGTGTCGGCCAGGTCGGCGAGCAGCAGCAGGCGGTCGCGGTCGCTGACCCGCAGGCCGATCTGGCCGACGTACGCGTCATCGTTGAGCAGAAACTCCATCGTCGTCAGTTTCCGTACGGTGCCCGACAGGGTCCGCAGGTCGAAGGAGAACCTGTGGGGCACAGAGCGCATCAGGAAACCGGTGACGGCACCATCCGACTCAACGAGCCCGGCGGGCCAGGCAGTCTTGTCGCACAACCACGCCGCGTCCCAGCCCGGGAGCCGGCCGATCAGGTCCGTCATGGCGGTGAGGGCGGCGACGTCGAGGTGGCGCAGGACGTCGGGTTCGTACTCCTTGTAGGCGACGTCCCACTGGCCGTTGATCTTGCGGCCGAGTACTTCGTGGACCGTCCCCTGGCCACCTTGGCCGAGGCGCCGTCCGAGAGTGAGAGCGGCGCGGTCCGTCCGGCTCATCGGGCCTCGCTCCGCGGCCAGAGGGCCAGCAAGGTCCTGTCGTCGTCGAACGTCTCCCGGGAGAAGTCGAGCAGGTGGGCCAGCCACAGAGGGGACGGAGGCACGGCCAGGTGCTCGGCGAACAGCGCGCCGACCCGGCCGTCGCCGTCGCCGAGCGGATCGCCGAACCCGTCGGTCCCCACCAGCAGGACCTGGCCGGGCACCAGCTTCCCGAACCACTGCTCCAGCTTCCGCGGCACCCTGGGGAGGGCCGTGACCGAGGTGGCGACCACGTCCCCCTCGGTCTTCGAGCCGAACAGGGGATGGAACCGGGGCCGGGCCAGGTCGAGCACCCAGGCGCCTGAGTCACCGACCCGGAACAGGGAGATCTCGATGCCTTCCGCGCCGGGGCGAGCCGTACCCGCCACGAGAGTGGTGGCGACGAGCTCCTCCACCTGTGCCAGGTCCGGCTCCTGCTGCAGCATCGCCGCCGCCTGCCGGTGCAGTGTTTCGACCGTGTACCCGACGGCTGCCGGAAAATCGTGGCCTGGACGGCCCTCGTCGAGCTGCGCGTGGATGGCCCAGACCGCTGCGCGGCACGCCTCGGCCGCGCCGACCGTCGCGGCGGTGGCGCTGGACACTCCGTCGGCCACGGCGAACATCACGGTGCCCGTCCCCTCGTGGACCACGGCACAGGTGGCGTCCTGCCGGGGCTGGCGGTAGTAGCGGTGCCGTTCTCCCCGCAGGGAAGCCGATCGAAGCGTCACCTCCGCGGTGGACCACCCGTCACATTCGGAGTCGGGGCACGTGCCTCCCAGCACGCGCGGAGGTGTCGGCTCGAACTCCGGGCCGGGAATGTCGATGACGACGCGTTGCCACGCCTGGATCCCATCGGCCTGCCGCCGTATGCGCTGCACGTCCCCGACCTCCTGAGCTCGCGCCGGCGTCAGACCTCGTCGATCGCCAGCCGGAACTGGTCCGGCCGGTTCACGATGAGCTGCGGGTTGCCGTCGGCCATGGCCCGGCCGGACGCGACCAGGCTCGCTGTCAGCGCGTGGAAGAACTCCGCGATCGCTCTGCCGATGTCGGCGCTGGGCAGCGCGACGAAGGCGAACTCCTGGCGGGTTGCCACCTGCAGCATCGTGTCGGCCCGCGCCGACCCGATCCCGCAGGCGATGATGTTGGGCGCGAACGGCAGCGTGTTTCGGTCGACGAGCATCTGGTGCGGGCCGTGCCAGTGCCGGCCGTCCGTGGGCTGGCCGTCGCTCAGGAAGAACGCCACCGGGCGGTGCACCTTGTAGCCGTCGTTCTTGAGCATCTGCACGTCGTGGGGAATGCGCTGCAACAGGTCGGCGAAGGCCGCGCCGTAGTTCGTCGCCCCGCGGACCGCGAGCTGCGGCAGCCTCTCGACCATCCGCATATCGCTCAGCCCCTGCCGCAGCTGCACGTCGTCGGAGAACCCGAGGATCGCCAGCCGCACCTTCGCCGCGATCATCGGCTCCGCGCGTAACCCGTTGCACAGCGCCGCCAGCCCCCCAGACAGGTCCTGGTAATACGGGCCCATCGACGCCGACTCGTCCGCCACCACATACGCGGGCAGCAGCACCCCCCTCGTCTCGGCCATCGCGCCCCCACCGCCCCTTCGGCTCTGCCCTTAACAGGGAGACCCTAGCGTTCCCGCCTTGAAGATCAAAGACATGAAAACCAGGATTTGTCGCCTCTGGGAGCGCGCGCTGGTGTCCCGTTTCTGAGATGTTGTCCAGGCTTATCGACCTGACGCGTTGTTAGCGCAAACACCGACCACGTCACCGGCGAGGAGCCGGTCCTTCCGCCGCGAATGGATGCGCGCCTTCCTCGACCTCCTGGAGAACCCGCTACGCATCCTCGCGTGACCGGTTCCGGAATTTCTCTCGCGCCTGAGCTGTTCCCCAAGTCAACTGTTTAACTTTCAACAGCTTGGAGGGGCCATGCCCGCCATCACCGCCGACACGCTGACGCTTCCGCGCGTCGTCGTGCCCGACCCCGCCGCGGCCGTCCAGCGCCCGGTCCGCTCGGTGACCACCGCGCCCAGCGACTTCGAGGGCGAGGGGTTCCCCGTACGGCGCGCCTTCGCCGGGGTCTCCTTCGCCGACCTGGACCCGTTCATCCACATGGACCAGATGGGTGAGGTCGAGTACGCGCCCGGCGAACCCAAGGGCACGCCCTGGCATCCGCACCGCGGCTTCGAGACCGTCACCTACATCATCGACGGGATCTTCGACCACCAGGACTCCAACGGCGGCGGCGGCACGATCACCGACGGCGACACCCAGTGGATGACCGCCGGCTCCGGGCTGCTGCACATCGAGAAGCCGCCGGAGCACCTGGTGGTGTCGGGCGGGCTGTTCCACGGGATCCAGCTGTGGGTCAACCTGCCGCGGGCGCACAAGTTCCACCCGCCGCGCTACCAGGACATCCGCGGCGGCGAGGCCAGGCTGCTCTCCTCGGCCGACGGCGGCGCGCTGCTGCGCGTGATCGCCGGCGAGCTGGACGGCCACCAAGGGCCCGGGATCACGTTCACCCCGATCACCATGGTGCACGCCACCATCACCCCGGGCGCGAGGCTGGACGTGCCATGGAACCCCGGCTTCAACGCGCTGGCCTACGTGCTGGCCGGCCAGGGCTCGGCGGGCACCGGGCGCACGCCGATCCGCAAGGGGCAGCTGGCCGCCTTCGGCCCCGGCGGAGCGCTCACGCTGGCCGCGGACCCGCGCCAGCCGCAGGCCGAGCCGAACCTGGAGGTGCTCCTGCTCGGCGGGCAGCCGATCCGCGAGCCCGTCGCGCACTACGGCCCCTTCGTGATGAACACCCGCGCCGAGATCCTGCAGGCGATGGAGGACTACCAGGCCGGCCGCCTGGGCGTTGTCCCCGCCGCCCGGATGCCGCACACCGGCGGGCAGGAGCAGTCGGGCTGAACGACGGCGCCCCTGGCGCGGTGCTCCCGCGCCGCGCCGGGGCCGCCCGCTGACCGCCATCCTCTGGCGTCACGGTCGCGGCCGGCGCGAGCTCGGCCACGTCGCCCAGCACCGCGGGCCTGGCACCTGGCCCGCCGTCGCGCGATCTCACCGCCACGTGCTCACCCGTTTATCCAGTAACGCTAACAGGCAGCTCCTCCGACGGCGGCCTTCCATGATCTCCTACGGGACGTTCCCGCATTTTTCCGGCATATTTGTGTTTTCGGTGATCAAGAGTTCACCGCGCCCCAAGACGGTCTGTCCTCGTACCTCGAACACTAGGAGACCCATGCGCCTCGGACGCTTCCCCTTCGTGATCGCCGCCACCGCACTGGCGGCGCTCGCGGCCGTACCCGCCGACGCCGTCACGGCGGGCGACGGCACCCTCCGGATCAACCAGATCCAGACCATGGCCACCCACAACAGCTACCACAGAGAGCTGACCGACGCCGAGAAGGACGTTCAGCGCAAGACCGACTCCGGCTGGTGGAACCTTCAGTACTCGCACACCGCGCTGCCGAACCAGCTCGGCGCGCAGCGGGTGCGCGGCATCGAACTCGACGTCTTCCCCGACCCGCAGGGCGGCCTCTACGCCAGCCCCCTCGTCCGGCGCGACGCGGGACTTCCCCCGCTGACCGACCCCGAGCTCCGCAAGCCGGGCTTCAAGGTGCTGCACTGGGCCGACCATGACTACGGCACCAACTGCTCGGCCCTGGTCACCTGCCTGCGTCAGGTGCGCGAGTGGTCCGACGCGCACCCCGGGCACGTGCCGGTGACGATCCTGACCGAGCTGAAGAGCACCGACCCGGCCAAGGAGGCGCTCGGCGGCGCCAAGAGCCCGAAGTGGGACCAGGCGCTGCTGGACGCGCTGGACGCGGAGATCCGCTCCGTCTTCCCCGACGACCGGCTCATCAGGCCGGACGACGTCCGCAAGCCCGGCCTGACGCTGGAGCAGTCGGTGCTCAAGGACGGCTGGCCCAAGCTGTCCGAGTCGCGGGGCAAGGTGATGTTCTTCATGGACAACCAGGCGCCGGAGATCCAGCAGCCGTACCTGGCGGGCAAGCCCAGCCTGGAGGGGCGGGTGCTGTTCACCAACTCGCGCCCTGGCCGTCCCGACGCGGCGTTCGTCGGCTGGAACGAGCCGACCGGCGCCAACCTGGCGCAGATCCAGGACATGGTGCGGCGCGGCTACTACGTCCGCACCCGGTCGGACGTCCCGTTCACCGAGGCCAGGTCGGGCGACACCGGCCGGCTGCGCGCCGCGCTCGACAGCGGGGCGCAGATGATCAGCACCGACTTCCCGGTGATCGGCCTGTCCGCCAGGAACGGCAGCGACTACGTGGCCGAGCTACCCGGCGGGGCCGTCGCCCGGTGCAACCCGGTGATCGCGCCGCGCGGCTGCCACGACCAGAACCTGGAGAAGGGGGTCACCGTATCCGCTGAGCAGTAGGCGGGCAGGCGCCGGTCATCCCGCTCGCGGATGACCGGCGATCGGCCGTTGCGCGCGGTAAGAGCGCCACCTTTTGCCCGGTATTTGCCTACAATCGGCGCGAGAAGATCCACAACGAGAGGGGTGGTCGTGTGAGCGACCTTGGCCAGGTGCCTGAGGGGATCAACCCGCACATCCCGAGCGTCGCTCGCATGTACGACTACTACCTCGGAGGCAAGGACAACTTCCCGTCCGACCGCGAGGCGGCCGAGAAGATGATCGAGCTCGGCCGGCAGATGGGGAACGACGCCCGGCAGATCGCCCAGGAGAACCGCCGCTTCCTCGGCAGGGCCGTGCGCCTGCTCGCCGAGGCGGGAGTGCGCCAGTTCATCGACGTCGGCGCCGGGCTGCCGACCCAGGACAACGTCCACCAGGTGGCACAGCGGCACGCCCCGGGCGCGCGCGTGGTGTACGTGGACAACGACCCCATCGTGCTGACCCACGCGCGGGCGCTGCTCGCCAGGGACTCCGACGTCCTCGCCCTGCACGGCGACCTCAGGGACTCCGACGCCATCCTCGACGACCCGCGCGTCCGCGAGCACCTCGACCTCACCCAGCCCTTCGCCGTCCTGCTGGTGGCGGTGCTGCACTTCATCCCGGACGACGCCGAGGCCGACCGGATCGCCGCGCGCGTCCGCGACCGGCTCGGGCCCGGCGGCCACCTCGTGCTGTCCCACGTGTACGAGGGCAACGCCAGCATGGACATGGCGAAGACGGGCCAGCAGGTCTACTCCGGGACGACGTCCGGCGGGATCGCCCGTCGCGGGTACGACCAGATCTCCGGCTACTTCGCCGGCCTGGAACTGCTCGCGCCGGGCATCGTCCCCGTCGCGTCCTGGGACCCGGATGCCGAACCCGGCTCCCCGGTCGACTACGACCAGCCCGGCATCCTGGCCGGCGTGGCCCGCGTCCCCGGCTGACCTGTCTCGCAAGGGGGCGCCCGACCGCCTGCCCGGCCTCGGAGCTCAGCGGCGTTCGAGGGTGGGGCGGCTGATCGGTGTGCGCGGGGAGCGCCTCGCGAACGCCGGTGCGCGTTCCGCGAGGAAGCCGATGCCGATGAGGTAGGCAGGGATGAACCGGACGCCGGGGATCCGGTCCAGGATCGCGACCACCGCCTTCGGCGGCCCGCTGCGCCGGCCCTCGATCACCGGGCGGACGATGCCCCGGTGCATGGCCCGCTGGATCGTCTGCACCAGCACCGTCGGCAGCCGGCGACGCCGGTTCACCTTCGCCAGGTCGCCGCTCGTGACGCGTCCGCGCCGCAGTGGTCCGGCCAGCAGCCGTGCGGTGGCGACGGCGTCCTGTACCGCGAGGTTGATCCCCACGCCGCCGATCGGTGACATCGCGTGCGCCGCGTCGCCGATGCACAGCGCCCCCTCGACGTGCCAGCGCCGCAGCAGGTTCAGCCGGACGTCGAGGTGCTTCACCTCGTCCATGGACTGCAGCGTGCCGACCCGGTCGGCGAAGCGCGGCAGGGCGGCGACGATCCGCTCGCGGAACCGGTCGATCCCCTCGGCTCGCAGCCGCGCGTCGAGGCCCTTGCGCGCCAGGTAGGCGATCTGGAAGTAGTCCTCGCGCGGTATGACGGCGGCGAAGTGGCCCTTGCGCATGCTGGGCACGAGGGCCGTCGCTCCGTCGTCCGCGTGGCGGGGCAGGCGGAACCACCAGACGTCGATCGGCACCGGGAACTCCCGTGGCCGCAGACGCGCACCGGCGCGGACGACCGACCAGCGGCCGTCGCAGCCCACGACCAGTTCCGAGCGCAGCTCGCCGGTTTCACCGTCGGCCGTGCGGTACCGCACTCCTGCCACCCGTCCCGACTCCCGGATCAGGTCGGTGACCTCGGTGTCCATCCGCAGGTGGAAGTGCGCTTCCGCGCGACCGGCGTCGGCGAGCAGGTTGAGCAGGTCCCACTGCGGCACCATCGCGATGTACGGGTGCGGGGTCTTGAGCAGCCGGAAGTCTGCCAGCACGAGCGTGCTGCCGCCCTCGACCGGGAAGGCCGTCTCCTCGACGCGGCTCTGCGGCAACGCGGCGAACCTCTCCCCCAGCCCCAGTTCGTCCAGGAGCCGGAGGGTCGAGGGGTGCACGGTGTCGCCGCGGAAGTCCCGCAGGAAGTCGCCGTGCTTCTCCAGGACGGTCACCTCGACGCCGGCCCGGGCCAGCAGCAGGCCCAGCACCATTCCGGCAGGTCCGCCCCCTACGACGACGCAGGTCGTGTGCTCGGTCATGGCCCACCTTTTTCATCGCCTGTTGAATAAATTCAGCATGACGCGATGGGACCGCGAGGTCAAGCGGCATCCCGGATCGGCGCGGGCGGTGGCGGCTGCCAGGACTTTCACCAGCCCTTGGCCATGTCCACAGCCGTCGCGGGAGAGACCTGTCGTGTCATCACCGTCCAGCTCGGAGGTCCACGCCGTGAGCCACCTGATCGCCATCGCCTATCCGGACGTCGCCACCGCCAACCAGGTCCGCGACAAGCTGTTCGGCCTGCAGAAAGAGAACCTCATCCAGCTCGAGGACGTGGCCGTCGTCGAGAGCCGCCCTGACGGGAAGATCAAGCTGCACCAGACCCGCAGCACGGTCGGCGTGGGCGCGGCCGGCGGCGCGCTCTGGGGCGGGCTGATCGGCCTGCTGTTCTTCATGCCGCTGCTCGGCATGGCGCTCGGCGCCGCGGGCGGGGCGGCGGGCGGCGCGATGACCGACGTCGGCGTGGACGACAGCTTCATGCGGGAGCTGGGCACCAAGCTGGCGCCCGGCACGGCGGCGCTGTTCATGCTGGTGGTGCGGAGCACGCCGGACAAGGTGCTGCCGGAGGTCACCAAGTTCGGCGGTCACATCATGAAGACCTCGCTCAGCAACGAGGCGGAGGCCCAGCTGCGCCAGGCGCTCGAGACCGCCGCACACGCCCCGTCCTGACGCCGGCATCCGCCGTCGAGCTCGGGCTGGTCGTGGCAGCGACCACCCGCGGCAGCGGGCGGGGCGGCCGTCCACGGCCGCGGGACGTCCCGACAACTGCAGCGTGACCCGGACCCCGCTCGCCGGGTCACGCCGGACCCGTGCGCGCATCTCAGCCGCATAGTGGAGAGCGTCCCATCAGAGGCGGCCTCTCCTGGGCCGAGCGCTCGACGCGACCGCCAGGCGGCCTTCAGCGGGCGGGAGACGGCCGCCGCGGCGGTTCCGAGGAACGACGCCAACACTCTGTGACAACTTCTGGCTACTCTGCGTCGTCTAACGTTGCGTCCCAGTTCCCCCATGGAGGGCTCAACGATGCGTTCACTCCGCATGGACCGTTCCACGCTGGCAGTCGCGGCTCTCGCCGCCGCCGCCGTCCTCACGGGCGGCTGCTCGGCTTCCAGCGGCTCCACCCAACCCATCCCGGCGGCCTCCACCACGGCTCCGCCGTTCGCGACCCCGTCCGCAAGCCGGCCGGCCGAGGATCTCCGGAGCCCGGCTCCGACAACGGCCACACCGACGCCGGGGCCCGCGTCTTCTTCCCCGTCACCGACAGCGGTGAAGACGCCTCGCAAGGCAGCGCACAGGTCCAGGCTCCGGCCCACGCCGACGGCGACCGCGCACGGGCCCAAGCCCAGGTCCACGCCGACGGTGCCCCCGCAGGTGCTGAACCGCGCCGTACAGTCCGGCATCCACCGCGGAGCGTTCTGCTCGCCGCAGGGCGCACTCGGCCGGTCCAAGGCGGGCAGGTCGCTGCGGTGCAGCTCGCACAACGGCGACCGTGCCCGCTGGCGCACCGCTTGAACGTCACCCAGGCGCTCCGGCGCGGCACCTTGACCTCAGCCGGACGTTTGCGAACCTCAGCCGGACGTTTGCGCGGCACCTGAACACCGGCCGAGCGCTCTGACGCAGCGCCTGAACGTCAACCGGGTCAGCGCGCCTCGTTCGAGGCGCGCGACGCCACGGGCAGGCGTCAGCTCGCCGGGTCGTGGAGCTCGCGGAGCTCGAGCTTCGCGCGCTGTTCCGGCGTCAGTTCCAGGTCCACCGCGGCCAGGCTCTCGTCCAGTTGCGCCACCGAGGACGCACCGACCAGCGGGATCGCCGGAACCTCGGCCCCGATCAGCCAGGCGAGCACCACCTGGTTGACGCTCGCCCCGTCTCCTTGGCCACCTCCTGCAGCGCCGCGAGGCGGGCGGGCGCGTCCGCGTGGTAGAGGCCGGCAGCCAGCGGCTTGTCCTCGCGGACGTAGGCGCCGCCGAGCAGCGGCGAGTACGCCACCAGCGCGAGGTGCGGGTCGGCCCGCAGGTAGCTGAGCATGTCGCCGCTGAGCACGCCGAGGTTGCCGTCAGGAGAGCGCAGCGTCGGCTGGTCGGTACGCTGGCGCAGGTAGGAGTGGTGGTACTGGAGGACCTCGTAGCCGGGCAGCCCGGCCGCCGCAGCGAGGGCCCTGGCCCGTTCCACGCTCCACGCCCAGTGGTTGCTGGCCCCCAGCAGCCCGACGGAGCCTTCGACGACCAGCTCGCCGAAGGCCTCGACGATCTCCTCCAGCGGCGCTCGCAGGATCTCGACGTGCCCGTACAGCAGGTCCAGCCGTTCCACGCCGAGCCGTTCCCTGCTCCGCTCCGACTGTTCCCTGATCACCTTGGCCGACAGGCCCTCGATGTCGCGGGACAGCGTGGTCGAGGCCGCCAGCGGCCGGCCGCCGAGCTTGGTGGCGATGACGATCTCGTCCCCGATGCCGCGGCTGCGGCGCCAGCGGCCGAGCAGCGCCTCGCTCTCCCCGCCCTGGGTGCCGTTGACCCAGAAGGCGTAGTTGTTGGCGGTGTCGACGAAGGTGCCGCCGGCCTCGACGTAGCGGTCCAGGATGGCGAACGAGGTCGCCTCGTCGGTGACCGTGCCGAACAGCATGGCGCCGAGGCTCAGGACGCTCACCTGGCGGCGCGTGCTCGGGTCCGTGCCGATCGTGCGGTATTTCATGGGGCTCCTCTCCATGGGCGGGATCGAGCAGGAGTATGGGCGCTGGAGCGCGCTCCAGGTCAACCTGGGCGCTCAAGATCCCGTGTGGGCGGCGCTGCTGCTGGCCGCCGCAGGTGCTGGCCATCGACCGGCGTCCCACGCCCTCGCCAAGACCCGCCCGCCCAGAAGTACGCGGGGTCACTCTGGGACGGTCGGGTCTGCGGCGCAAGTGCGGCGTCACCATCGTCGCGGTCAAGAGCCCGGGCGAGGCGTTCACGTACGCCACCGCCGAGACCGAGCTGAGCTACGGCGACACCGTCATCGTCTCCGGCCGGACCGAGCAGGTGGAGCGCTTCGCCGAGCTCCCTTGACCGATCGGGCCGCTCGGTTCAGCCGCCGAGGGGGCCGCGCGGCTGGGCGCTGCCCAGGTCGGCGATCTGGGCGAGGTGGGCCGCGACGTCCTCGACAGACAGGTCGGCCGAGGTGTAGCCGGCCGACTCGACGACGGCCAGCCTGGAGACCTTGCCGCTGCCGACGCAGAGCACCTCGCCGTTGAGCTCGCACGACTCGTGCGCGAGGTAGGCGGCCGCGGGGGCGACCAGGTGGGCCGGCATGCTCGCCTTCAGCTGCTCGATCGCCTCGGCGGGCAGGTCGAGGGCGGCCAGCATATCCTCGGCCATCCGGGTGCCCGCGCGCGGGGCGACGCAGTTCACCCGCACGTCGTGGGCGACGGCCTCCACCGCGAGGTTGCGGCTGAAGCCGAAGACCGCGCCCTTGGCCGCGCCGTACGCGGTCATCAGGTCGGTGCCGAGCATGCCTTCTGAGACGGTGTTCACCACCCGTCCGTGCCCGGCCCGGCACAGGTGCGGCCAGGCGGCGGCGGTGACCGTCACGGTGCCGAGGAAGTGCACGTCCAGTGAGCGCTGGAACTGCTCGACGGGGATGTCGGGGAAGGCGGCCGGGCGGGCGAAACCGGCGTTGTTGACGACGACATCCAGCCGCCCGAACGCGGCGACGGCCGCCTCGACGATGGACCTCGCGCCCTGTTCGGTGGCGACCGAGGCGTGGTGGGCGATGGCCGTGCCTCCGGCTTGGACGATCTCGGCCGCCACGCCGCCCGCCGAGTCCGCCTCGTCGGCGAGGTCGGTGACGACGACGGCCGCCCCCTCCTGGCCAGCAGCAGCGCGTGCTCGCGCCCGATGCCCCGCGCGGCGCCGGTGACGATCGCCACCCGGCCGTCGAACCGCAGTTCAACCATGGTCACTCCTATGAACGAGTCTGAACGACTTGACCATGCTAGCGATTTCAGCCAGAGTTGAAACACCTAGCAACAACCCCGACCCGCGAGAGCGTCGAGCAGATGCGCCGCTGACCGTCCCGACCTCAGAAACAGAAAGAAGGCACATCATGGCGCTCCAGCGCCGCACGCCGGTACCCGCCCTCACCACGATCCAGGAGACCCTGCTCCTCACCCTCTACGCCCGCGCGCTCGACAGCAGGCTGCCAGGCTCGATCCTGCACGACATGATGTCGGACGAGGTGGTGAAGCGGCTCGACTACGACTTCGCCAAGCTCAAGGCGTCAGCGAGCGTCGTGTCCGGCACGGCGCTGCGGGGCGGCAAGCTGGACGACATCGTCAGGCGGTTCTGCCGGGCCAACCCCCAGGCCGTGGTCCTCGACCTGGGCTGCGGCCTCGACACCCGGGTGTTCCGCTGCGACCCGCCCGACGGCGTCGACTGGTACGACATCGACTACCCGAAGGTCATCAAGCTGCGCGCCGACGTCGTGCCGGAGCGGGCGCACGCCCACCAGGTCGCCGCCGACCTCACGGCGGCGGGCTGGCTGGACGCGATCCCGTCCGACCGGCCCGCCATGATCGTGGCGGACGGCGTCATGCCCTTCCTGCCCGAAGAGACCTTCCAGGCGCTGACGCGGACGCTGACGGCCCACTTCCCCTCCGGGGAGCTGGCGCTGAACGGCTACACCCGCTTCGCCGGATGGTCGATGCGCTACCACCCGGCCATGAAGGCCCTCGGCATCAGAGGCGGCGAGGGCTTCGACGACCCCCGCGAGCCGGAAGGCTGGCGGGCCGGGCTCACCCTGGCGGAGGAGCAGCTGCTCACGCGCGCGCCCGAGGTGGCGTCGTTCCCGCAGCCGCTGCGCGCGCTGGCCCGGCTGATGGCGCTCAGCACCGCGGTGTCGCGGCAGGGCGCCCGCATCCTGCGCTACCGCTTCTGAGCGGTCAGTCCCGCTCGGGGACGGCCAGCTCCCCCAGCCGTGACCAGTCGTCCTGCGGGACGGTCGCGTTCACGATCCGGGGCGTCTCGGCGAGGTGCGGCGGCAGGGTCCGCTGCGCCTGCCTGAAGTGCTCCGACTGGACGTGCGCCGCCCCGGCCTCGTCGTCACGGAACGCTTCGACCAGAACGTACTCGGTCGGATCCGCCACGCTGCGCGACCAGTCGAACCACAGGCAGCCAGGCTCGGCGCGGGTCGCCCGGGTGAACTCCCCGGCGATCTCGGGCCAGCGGTCGGCGTGTTCGGGCAGGACGCGGAACTTCGCGGTAATGAAGATCATCGGTGTCATCCCTCCGGTCAGCGGTGTACGCGTCGAGGCTATCGGCAGGCCTCCGCTCAGGAGGGAGGCGCAGGGCGCGGCGGGCGCCGGATCGCCCTGGCGGGAAGGCAGGGCGGGAAGGCCGGGCGCGAAGGCGGGGTGGGAAGGCGGGGCCGGAGGTCCCGGTGGCCGGGGTCCAACGGCCATGTGCGGCCGGGCGGGCTGTGGGTAGCGTCCCGATATGGCCGCCATCGACCTCGCGACCGTCCGCGCGGTCGTCTTCGACACCGACGGAGTCGTCACCGACACCGCCCGCGTGCACGCGGCCGCCTGGAAGCACGTCTTCGACCACTTCCTGCGCGGCCGCGCGACCCCGTTCGACGTCCGCGAGGACTACCTGCGCCACGTCGACGGGCGCTCGCGGCTCGACGGTGTCCGCGCCTTCCTGGCCTCCCGGGGCATCACCCTGCCCGAGGGCGGCCCGCGGGACGAGCCGGGCGCGCCCACCGTGCACGGCCTCGGCCTGGCCAAGGACGCGCTCTTCCGCCGACAGATCCGCGAGCACGGCGTGGCCGCCTTCCCCTCGACCGTCGCGCTGCTGCACGAGCTGCGACAGCGCGGCTGCCGGACCGCCGTGGTCTCCGCCAGCACGCACTGCCGCGACGTCATCGCCTCAGCGGGCCTGATCCACCTGTTCGACGTCCTGGTGGACGGTGACGAGGCCGCCCGGCTCGGCCTGCCCGGCAAGCCGGACCCCGCCCTGTTCCTCGAAGCGGCCCGCCGCCTCGACTCCCCGCCGGAGGAGACGGCGGTCATCGAGGACGCGCTGCCGGGCGTCGAGGCCGGACGCAGGGGCGGCTTCGCCCTCGTCGTCGGGGTGGACCGGTCACGGTCCCAGGCTGCGGCGATGCGCCACGCCGGAGCCGACGCCGTCCTGACCGACCTGGCCGAACTCGCCGTCACCGGCCGCGTCCCCGTGAGCCGGACATGAACCCGTGGAGCCTGTCCTACGAGGGCTACGACCCCGCCTCCGAGGGGCTGCGGGAGGCGCTGTGCACGCTCGGCAACGGCCGCTTCGCCACGCGGGGCGCGTCACCCGACGGACGGGCGCGGACGCCGGGCACCTACGCCGCCGGCTGCTACAACCGCCTGCCGTCCACGGTCGAGGGGCGGGTGGTGACCAACGAGGACCTGGTCAACCTCCCCGACTGGCTGCCCCTGACGTTCGCCACGCCCGGCGCGGCCTGGTTCCACCCGGAACGGGCCGACCTGCTGGAGTACCGTCAGGAGCTCGACATGCGCCACGGGGTCCTGCTCCGGGAGCTGCGCTGGCGCGACCGGCAGGACCGCGTCACGCAGGTGCGGCAGCGCCGGCTGGTCTCCATGGCCGACCCGCGGCTGGCCGCCCTGGAGACCACCTTCACCGCGGAGAACTGGACGGGCCGGCTCCGCGTCCGCGCCGCGCTCGACGGCCGGGTGACCAACAGCGGCGTTGCTCGCTACCGTGACCTGCGCGGCGACCATCTCACCTGCTACACCACCGGCGCCCTGGACGGCGTGACCTGGCTCACCGCCATGACCCGCTCGTCGGGGATCACCGTCGCCCTCGCCGCCCGCACCGACTCGGGCGAGCCCCGGGTCACCGAAGAACCCGACAGAGTCACCACCGACCACGTCCTCGATCTCGTCGAGAACGAGCCTGCGACGCTCGCCAAGATCGTGGCCCTGACCACCTCGCGCGATCCCGCCATCCACGATCCGCGCTCGGCGGCGATCCGCGCCGCCCGGCGCGCGCCGCACTTCGACGCGCTGATGGCGCAGCACGCGGCGGCCTGGGAAGGGCTGTGGGAGCGCGCCGGGATCGACGTGGACGGGCCGGAGATCGCGCAGATCGTCCACCTGCACATCTTTCACCTGCTCCAGACCCTCTCCCCGCACACGGCGGACCTCGACGTCGGGGTCCCCGCGCGCGGGCTGCACGGCGAGGCCTACCGCGGCCACGTGTTCTGGGACGAGCTGTTCGTCCTGCCCTGGCTGAACCTGCGCTTCCCCGAGATCTCGCTCGGCCTGCTGCGCTACCGGTGGCGGCGGCTGCCCGAGGCCCGCGCGGCGGCGCGGGCGAGCGGGTTCGACGGCGCCATGTTCCCCTGGCAGAGCGGCAGCGACGGGCAGGAGGAGACGCAGACGACGCACCTCAACCCCGTCTCGGGACGCTGGCTGCCCGACAACTCCCGCCTGCAACGGCACGTCGGCCTCGGCATCGCCTACAACGTCTGGCAGCACTACCTGGCGACCGGCTCGATGCCGCCGTGGTGCGCCGAGCTGCTCCTGGAGATCGCCCGCTTCTTCGCGTCGCTGGCCGTCCTCGACCCGGTGTCGGGACGGTACGAGATCCGCGGCGTCATGGGCCCGGACGAATACCACGAGACCTACCCGGGCGCCGCGTCGCCGGGCCTGGCCAACAACGCCTACACCAACATCATGACGGTCTGGCTGCTGCGCCGCGCCCGCGACACCATGCGGCTGCTGCCCGGCCTGCCCGCCACCGCCCACGAGCTGTCGCGCTGGGAGGACATCACCCGCCGCGTCAGGGTCGACTTCCACGACGGCGTCATCAGCCAGTTCACCGGCTACGCCGACCTCAAGGACCTGGACTGGGAGCGCTACCGCGGCGTGCGCCGCCTCGACCGCGCCCTCGAAGCCGACGGTGACGACGTCAACCGCTACAAGGCGTCCAAGCAGGCCGACACCCTCATGCTGTTCTACCTGCTGACCGCCGACGAACTCCTCGACATCCTGGACGGGCTCAACTACCTGGCGGATCCCGGTCTCATCCCCCGCACGATCCACTACTACCTGGACCGCACCAGCCACGGCTCCACCCTCAGCGCCGTCGTGCACGCGTGGGTGCTGGCCCGATCGGACCGGGCCCGGTCGTGGCACTTCTTCACCGAGGCGCTGCGCAGCGACATCGAGGACGTCCAGCACGGCACCACGGCGGAAGGCATCCACCTCGGAGCCATGGGCGGCACGCTCGACCTCCTGCAACGCTGCTACCTCGGCCTGGAGATCCACGCCGACGGCCTGCGGCTCGACCCCCTGCTCCCCGACCAGCTCAAGATCCTGTCCATGCCCGTCCTGTTCCGCGGCGCGCACATCCAGATCGACGCCGACCACCGGCGGGCCCGCACCTTCACCAGGGGGAACCGATCATGACCGATCTCGGACGCCGCATCGCCCATCACCGCGAGCGGCTCGGCCTGAGCATCGAACAGCTGGCCGACCGTGCGGAGATGTCGGCGGGATACCTGAAGTACCTGGAGGAACAGCCGGGCTCGCCGACCAGCGACACGCTGTCGCAGCTGGCCGGCGCTCTGGAGACGACGGTGGACGAGCTGCTCGGCGGCGGCGCGGAGAAGCCTCCCGGCCGGGGCCCCGCCATGGCCCATCCGTCCGTGGAGACGCTCGACACCGACCAGTGCCTGCGTCTGATCGCCCCGGGCGGCATCGGGCGGGTCGCCTTCACCAGTCCGAACGGGCCGACCGTGCTGCCCGTCAACTACAAGCTGTACGAGGGCGCCGTCGTCTTCCGCACCGCGCACGGCGGCCCGATGGACCAGGACCTGCGCAGCGGCCTGGAAGGCGTGGACATCAAGATCGGCTTCGAGGTCGACAGCATCGACGAGGCCAGGCACGAGGGGTGGAGCGTCATGATCCAGGGGCCCGCCCACCACGTCTCAGAAGAGGAGCTGCCGAAGGTGATCGAGTGCGGCGTCACACCGTGGGTGGGCGGCCGGCGCGAGCTGTACATCCGGATCGTCCCGCACCAGATCACCGGCCGCCGCGTCCACGGCCTCTGACGCGGGGGGCGCCACCCGGCCGCCCCCGCTTCAGCCGGCTGTGAGCCGGCTGCGGGCCGGGTGGCACGCGGTCAGCCCGGCAGCACCGGCTCGAGGTGGAACATGCCGGTGACGACCTCGCCGGTGAGCTCCGCGTGCGGGACCCGGCCGGCCACCGCCATCATGACGTCCCACGCGGTGATCATGCCGACCAGCCCGTGCTCGGACACCACGGGGACGGCGTCGCAGCCCGCGTCGATCATGACGGCCGCGACCCGCGCCAGCGGGGTGACAGGCTGGACCCGCGGCCTGCGCCCGCGTCCGAGCAACGTGCGGACCTGGCGGCTCGACTGCTCCTCGGGGCCGCCCGACCAGGACGCCGCCAGCTCCTCCCGCGACAGGATTCCCAGCACGTGCCGCCCGTCGACGACCGGCAGGTGGTGCACGCCCGCCCGGCGCATCAGCTCCCAGGCCATCAGCGGCGACTCGTCCGCCTTGACGGCCACCAGGATCCGGCTCATCACGTGCTCGGCGGTCAGCGACTCGACACCCGTCGCCTCCGCCGGCCCACCTCGCTGCGAAGCAACGGTTTCCGGCCCGCCCGCTCGCGCGGACCGCGCCGCGCTCCGGGACGTCTCCGAGCTTTCCAGCCGCTCGCCGGTCGGTGTGTTCATGACGCCTCCCCGCGTGGTCGTACCACCGCGACCGGGCAGGTCACGTGGTGCAGCACCGCGTGGCTCACCGACCCGAGCACCGCCGAGGCGAAGCCCCCCAACCCCCGCGACCCCACCACGAGCAGGTCGACCGCGGCCGCGGCCTTGATCAGGGCGCTCACCGGGTGCTCGCACACCTCCTGTTCGGTGATCTCGACCTCGGGGTACTTCTCCCGCCACGGCGCCACCCGCTCCCGCGCCGCGCGTACCTCCTGCTGGAACACGTCCTCCAGCACCCCGCCGTAGCCGGCCGCGTACGGCGAGAAGATCGGCGGCTGCCACGCGTAGACGACCCGCAGCCGCGCGTCACGCGCGCGGGCCTGCGTGAGCGCGTACTCCATGGCCGCCTCGGAGTGCTCGGACCCGTCGAACCCGACGGCGATCTGCCCGTGCTCGACCGGTTCGGGGCCGAGCCCCGCCGCGCTGGGGTCGCGCACGATCACGACCGGGCCCTGCGCGTGGCCCGCGACCGCCATGCCGACCGAACCGAGGACCATCCCGGCGAACCCGCCGAGCCCCCGGCTGCCCAGCACCACGCTGCCCACCGACGCCGACTCGGCGATGAGCGCCTCAATGACGTTCCCCGCCAGCATCGCCGTCGTCACCTCGACGTCCGGAGCGAGCCCGCGCGCCAGGTCGGCGGCGGCCTCCAGCGCGCCCGCGCAGTAGTCGCCGCGTGGTTCGCCGACGCCGTGCGGCCACGGCTCGCACACGTGCACGACCCGCAGGGTCAGCCCACTGCGCCGGGCGTCGTCCGCCGCCCACTCCACCGCCGCCGTCGCGGGCGCGGAACCGTCCACGCCGACCACGATCCGTCCAGCCATCGCGTCTCCCTCACGAGTCGGGCTCCCACTACCAGCTTCACGGAACGGGTGCCCGCCCGCCTGAGCCCGAAGTCCCGCATGCGGGTGCCATTGGTCCCTAGTCGTGCCGTCCTTGACGGCCGGGACCGCGGCTGGGGCTGCGGCCGGGACTGCCCGGGTGGTCGGCGTCGTCGACGGCCTGCGGGCCGGCTACGTCTCCTGGGCGATCCGCCTGCGCTGCTCCCCCACCTCGCGGGCACGGCCATCGCCGCGGCCCTGGCGCGACGTCCCGACACCGCCTGGGTGAGCCTGCTGTCAGGCGGCACCGAGATCGCCTGAGGGGTGTTCACGAGTTGGTCTGGCCTGCGACATCCGCGGCCGAGGGAGATCGCTTCCCAGAAGGACACAGATCGTTTCCCAGCACTGTGGCGTGTGTTGGGTGGTCCCAAGCGCAGCCAATGGCGGAGCCACTAGGTGAGTACCTGACCTGGGCTTTTGTGGTTGTGGCTGTTCTGATATCGAGCAGGTCGCGCGGGTCCTTGCTCGCCGAATAAGGCCATACGGTGTGATCTGCGTGGTTAGGATCTGCGATGCCAAGATCGCTCCCGCCGAACGGAGACACCGTGCAGCAGCCAGATCCTCGCACCGTCCTGGGAGTTCATGCCCGGGCCCGTTACGCCAACGGAGCCGATGATATCGAGGCCCTGTTCGAGGAGCTCGTCGAGCGTGCCAGGGACCTTGATCTGAACGTGCCCGCGGTCGAGCTCGGGGCGATCGCCGCCAGGGTGGTGATCGAGGAGGAGGCGTACGACCTGGTGAGGTCCGATTTCGGCGGTCGTGACGACATCGTCGAAGACCTGGCCGAGATGGCGGAGGAAGCCCTGATCATGGTCGACTTCGAGCTCGGGGAAGGTGAGATCGAGCGCATCGTCGACCAGGTGTGGGCAGCGTGGCAGAAAGAACAGGAGAGCCGGCCGGAGGTCACCGACAACGAAAGGCTGGAGAAAGCGTTCGCTTACCTCAACAAGGCCGGGATCGTGGCCAGGGAGAACTTCACCTGCTGTCAGACGTGCGGCGTTGCGGAGATCGGCGGCGAGGTCCCCGATGGAGTCAGCCGGGACGGGTTCGTGTTCTACCACCAGCAGGACACCGAGAATGCGGTGACCGACGGCGAGCTGCGGCTGTCGTACGGCACGTTCACGTCCGATTCCGATCCAGTCAAGGCAGTCGAGGTGGGAGAACGTGTGATGGCCGCGTTGAACGCCCAGGGGCTGCGAACGAAATGGGACGGTTCTCACAGGTCGCGCATCACCGTGCGCCTGACCTGGCAGCGCCACCTTCCCGCTGTTCAGTGATGATCGTGCTCGCCCGCACCGGCCGCGACCCGCTACAACCATCCCGGCGGCAGCGTCACGATCCGCCTGTCGCCCGGCGACGGGCTGACGATCGGCAACACCGGCTCGCCCGTCACCGCCGAGCAGGTCCCCGAGCTCTTCGAGCCCTTCCGCCGCCTGCACGGCGACCGTGCCGGGTCGGCGGGGCTCGGCCTGTCGATCGTCGCCGCCATCGTCCACGCCCACGACGCCCGGATCACGGCGGTCCCCAACCTCGGGGGCGGGCTCGCCGTCACCGTCCTGTTCCCCGGCGGGGGCTCCGGGAGGCCCGGCGCGGCCGAGGTGGCCGGGGTCAGCTCCTGAGGTGCAGGGCCAGCTGGGTCCGGTCGCGGAGGCCGAGCTTGCGCAGCGCGCTGGACACGTGGTTCTTGACTGTGCCCTCCGTGATGAACAGCCTGGTGGCGATCTCCCTGTTGGAGGCGCCGGCCGCGACCAGCCTGGCCACCTCCGCCTCGCGCGAGGACAGCCGCTCCTCCCCGTGGAACCCGCTCCGGCCCTGCGGGACGTGACGGAGCTCGGCGACCAGGCGGGCCGCCACCGGGCTGGCGAGCACGGTCTCCCCCCGGGCGGCCCGGTGGATGGCGGAGACCAGGTCGTCCGGCGAGCAGTCCTTCATCAGGTAGCCGACGGCCCCCGCGCGCAGCGCCCCGAAGACGTACTCGTCCTCGTCGAAGGTGCTGAGGACGATCGCCGCCACCCGGGGGTGCTCCGCCGTCAGGCGGGCGATCAGCTCGACGCCGTCCATGCGCGGCATCCGGGCGTCGACCAGCGCGACGTCCGGGCCGCATCCGGGCACCGCGCGCAGCGCCGCCTCGCCGTCGGCGGCCTCGCCCACGACCTCGATGCCGTCTTCGATCTCCAGGAGCTTGCGCAGGCCCTGCCGCATGAGCACCTGGTCGTCGACCAGCAGCACCCTGACCGGCCTCATACCCGCGCCCCGGCCGGCAGGGCGACGCGCAGCTCGAACCCGCCGCCGGGGGCGCCGCCGGCCGACAGCGTGCCGTCGAGCGCTCTGGCGCGCTCGGCCAGCGAGGTCAGCCCGAACCCGCCCGTGTCGTGGGAGTGCCCCCGGCCGTCGTCGGCGATCACGAGCGTGACCTGGTCGGCGTCGAAGACCAGCCTGCCGCGCACGTGGCCGGCCTCGGCGTGCCGCAGCGCGTTGGTCAGCCCCTCCTGCAGGGCGCGGTAGAGCACCAGTTCCGCGTCGGGCTCCAGGGGACGCTCGCGGCCGACCACCTCGAAGGCGACCGAGACGCCGGTGCCGTCGAACGACGCCGCCAGGCGGGCCAGCGCCGCGCTGCCGACGTGCCCGTCCAGCGCGAGGGGGCGCAGCGCGCGCACCCAGCGGCGGGCGTCGGCCAGCGCCTCGGCGGTCAGCTCCTTGGCCTGGCGCACCTCGTCCCAGGCGGCGTCGGGACGGCGGTCGCGGAAGCGTTCCGCGTTCTCCAGCCCCACCTTGATCACCGTCAGGTGGTGGCCGATCGAGTCGTGCATCTCCGCGCCCATCCTGGCGCGCTCCTCGGCCACGGCCAGCTCCCTGACCCGCTCAAGGAGCCGCCGTGCCTCCTCCCGGCTGCGACGCGCCTCCAGCACGACGGACGTCATGCCGAGCGTGAACGCGGCGAAGACCGCTATGACCGTGACCTGGAAGAGGGCGTCGAGCACCGTCCGGCCGTACATCAGCGTCACGGCGAACACCGCCGTGAACACGCCGCCCAGGATGGCGACTCCCGCGCGCATGCCGTAGGTGACGGCGAGGTTGGCCACCGCGATCAAGGTCAGCAGCAGGTGGGTGCTGTATGAGCCGGTGAACCCGAGCATGAGCGTGGCCGCGAGGAACGCCGGGGCGGCGGCGCGGTGCGCGTGGCCGGGAGTCCATCCCAGCGCCGGCCACAGGCTCAGGACCAGCGCGGCGTTGACGCCGAACAGGAGCAGGTCGATCGTGCTGTACGCCTCCGCGACGGGGCCGAAGACCGTGGCGGCCAGCACGACCCAGAACACCACGCTGAACAGCATCGGACGCTCGGGGTCACGCAACGCCCCCAGCCGCCGCACCGCCGACCGGCAACCACCGGCCAACCGCGCGCCCAGCGACCGGCCGCCCTCGGCCGCCCCACCACCTCCGGCCGACCGGCCGCGCGGGTGGTCGCAGGCGTCGTCGGCCCGCGCGCGCTGCGCGCTCCAACGCTTCATGCCCTCGACCCTAAGGTCACCGGCGGCGCGGCGTGATCTCGGCTTCGCGTGCGCGGCGGCACGGGCGCGTAGCGGCTCCGTCTGGATGGCGGTCGGGGTGCACACCGGCTTCCACCTCGGCTACAGGCTGCTCCCCACCCAGGACGTCACCTTCGGCGTCCAGCTCGTCCTGATGGCCTGCGCCCTCACGCTGACCGGCCTCGTCATCCTGCGGGCCGGACCACGCGACCGGGCCCCCGCCGAAACCCGCTGACCGGCCGAGAGCGTGGCTTCGGGCGCGAAGTCGTGCTCTCGCGCACGACGGGACATCCGGGCGGTCGGCCACTGTTTGCCGCCGTGTCGGCAAAGGTACCGCCAAACACCGCGATGTCCGCCGCCATGCGGGCATTTTCCCTGTTCAGCAGGGTGACCCAACCGGGGTGAAGGGGCAGGGGCTCATGAGGCTGGTCGTCGACCTCAACCGCTGCCAGGGCTACGCGCAGTGCGCGTTCCTGGCGCCGGACGTGTTCACGATGCACGGTGAGGAAGCGCTGATGTACGCCCCCCACGCCGACGAGGCGCAGCGCGAGCAGGTCATGCGGGCCGTCGCGGCCTGCCCGGTCCAGGCCATCTTCGCCGACGGGACCGAGTCCGAGCTCGACACGGCGGGGGCTGGTCCGCATGGCCGATGAGGGGGCCGGGCGGCGCGAGGGTCACATCGTCATCGTGGGAGCCTCCCTGGCGGGCCTGCGGGCGGCCGAGACGCTGCGCGAGGAGGGCTTCACCGGCGCGGTGACCGTGATCGGCGACGAGTCGCGCGTCGCCTACGACCGTCCGCCGCTGTCGAAGCAGGTCCTGCTCGGACGGGTGCCCGCGGACGCCACCTCGCTGCCCTGGCGCTGCCCGCTGGACGTGCGCTGGCGGCTCGGGTCGGCGGCCGTCGGGCTGGACCTGGCGGGCAAGAAGGTGCGCCTGGCCGACGGCGAGGAGGTCGGGTTCGACCGCCTGCTGATCACGACCGGTACCCGGGCGCGGCCGTGGGTCAGGGAGATGGAGGCGGAGCTGGACGGCGTCTTCGTCCTGCGTACCAGCTCCGACGCGGGCCAGCTGAACCGGCGGTTGGCCGCCGGGCCGCGCAGGGTGCTCATCGTCGGCGCCGGGTTCACCGGCTCCGAGATCGCCTCGGCCTGCCGGGAACGGTCGCTGGACGTCACGGTCGTCGAGCGGGGCGCGGCTCCCCTCGTGGGGGCGCTCGGCGGCGTCATCGGCGCGGTCGCGGCGGAGCTGCAGCGCGAGCACGGCGTCGATCTGCGCTGCGGCCTCACGGTGACCTCGCTCGAAGGCGACCAGGCCGGGCGGCTCAGGCGCGCGCACCTGTCGGACGGCACCGCGCTGGACGCCGACGTGGCGGTGATCGCGCTGGGCGCGACGCGCAACACCGAGTGGCTGCGGGGGTCGGGGCTGGCAGCCGGCCCGCGGGGCATCGCCTGCGACGCCGGGTGCCGGGCCTTCGACGTCAACGGCATCGTCACCGACGACATCTTCGTCGCCGGCGACGTCGCCCGGTCGCCGCACCCGCTGTTCGGCTACCAGTTCCTGTCGCTGGAGCACTGGGGCAACGCGGTCGAGCAGGCCGAGGTGGCGGCGCACAACATGATCAGCCCCGGGCCCGAGCGGCGGCCGCACCTGTGGGTGCCGGCCTTCTGGTCGGCGCAGTTCGGCGTGAACATCAAGTCGATCGGCGTCCCGCCGATGGGCGAGGACCTCGTGGTGCCGCAGGGGGCGCTCTCGGAGCGCCGGTTCGTCGCGGCCTACGGCTACCAGGGACGCGTCATCGCCGCCGTCAGCTTCGACCAGGCCAAGTGGCTGGAGTTCTACCGAGGGCTGATCGAGTCGGCGGCGCCGTTCCCGCCGGACTTCGCCACCGTCGACCGGAGGCTGGACGGCATGCGGCCGATCCCGGCCTGCTTCCCCGATCCTTCCCTGCCGACTCACGGGCCCAGCGTCACCGTGAGCGGCTACTCACCCAGCGAGCGGCGGGTCACGTTCACGCCGGCTCGCGCCTGACGAAGGGCTTCCGCCATGTCCGCCGACACCCTGGTGCAGCAGATCCTCGACTACGACAACCGCGCCGACCCCTACCCCTTGTATGCCGAGCTCCGCCGGACGCCGGTGGCCCGGCAGCACGACGGCGTCTACGCCGTCAGCACGTACTGGGAGATCCTCGGCCTGCTGCACGATCCGCGGATCAGCTCCGACGCCCGCAACCGCGACCCGCTGGCGGGCGGGCCGCCCCTGGCGGAGGACGATCCGAACCTGCCCCCCAGCTTCATCAGGCTCGACCCGCCCGAGCACGACCGGGTGCGCCGGATGGTGACGCGGCCGTTCGGACCGCCGGTGAGCCCGCGGCGGATCCACGACATGCGCGGCGAGCTCGCCCAGATGGTCTCCGCCCTGATCGACGGCTTCGACGGCAAGGACCAGATCGACCTGGTCGAGGACTTCGCCTACCCCTTCCCCGTGATGGTGATCTGCAAGGTGCTGGGGGTGCCGCACGAGGACGAGCGGCTCTTCCACCGCTGGGCCGAGGCGATCGTCGCCGGCCTGGACTTCGGCACCGACCAGGACCCGGAGGAGCGGGTGCGCAACTCGCAGCAGGCCCGTGTCGAGCTGGGACGGTATCTCGCCGAGCTCATCGAGGAGCGCCGCCGCCTGCCCGGGGACGACATGTTCTCCGCGCTGGTCACCGACCGGAGCGCGGACGGGCAGCTGTCGGCGATGGAGCTGACCGTCACGGGAGTGCTGCTCCTCATCGCCGGCCATGAGACGACCGTCAACCTCATCACCAACGGGATGCTCACCCTGCTGCGCAACCCGGACGTGCTCAAGCGGCTGCGCGACGATCCCGCCCTGGCGCCCCGGCTGGTGGAGGAGCTGCTGCGGTTCGAGCCGCCGGTGCAGTTCCTGCCCCAGCGCACCTGCCTGGCCGACATCGACGTCGCCGGCACGACCATTCCCAAGGGCTCGCCCATCTGGCTGTTCCTGGCCTCCGGCAACCGGGACCCCAGGCGCTTCCACGACCCGGACCGGTTCGCCCCGGAGCGCCTGGACAACCAGCATCTCGGCTTCGGCAGCGGTGTCCACTACTGCTTCGGCGCGCCCCTGGCCCGGCTGGAGGCGCAGCTCGCGCTGACGGAACTGGCGCGCAGGCTCGGCGACCCGCAACTCGTCGAGGACCCGCCGCCCTACCGGTCGAACCCGGTGCTGCGCGGCCCCCGCCACCTGCCGCTCGCCTTCAGCGGCCTCACCCGGTAGCCCGCGCGGCGGCTGAGCGCGGGCGGGCTGTCCGGACGGGTTCGGGCCCCCGGATGGCGGTGGGCGGCGACCTGGCGCTTCCTGGAAATCCCGCAAACGGCGGAATATGGGCCAATTCGCGGCCGTTGGGACCGGGGTGGCGCGAACGCCACGACAGCGGCGGATGAACGGGTGCCGCGGTACTCGCCCCTTCTGGCGGGCGCCCGCTGCCGACCGCCTGACTCAGGGAGTAGCGTTTGCGTCCGAATCCGTCCGGGTCCTCTCCCATGCCCGCGTCTCCCATGCCCGCGTCTCCCATGCCCGCGTCTCCCATGCCCGCGTCTCCCGTGCCCGCGTCTCCTGTGCTCGCGTCTCCTGTGCTCGCGTCTCCTGTGCTCGCGTCGACGGCCTCGCGCGCGGTCTATCCGGCGGGCCTGCTGGCGCCGCCGCCCCGCACCCTGCTCGACATCCTCGACGAGACCACGCGCACCCACCCGGACGCGCTCGCGCTCGACGACGGAAGCAGGCGGCTGGACTACCTCTCGCTGCGCGCGGAGGTGGACCGGATGGCGGGCGAGCTCAGGCGGGCCGGGATCGGCCGCGGTGACAGGGTGGGCGTGCGAGTGCCGTCCGGGACCGCCGAGCTGTACGTCGCGATCCTCGGCGTGCTCGCCGCCGGGGCCGCGTACGTGCCCGTCGACGCCGACGACCCGGAGGAGCGGGCGGAGCTCGTCTTCGCGGAGGCCGCCGTCTCGGCCGTCATCACCGGCGGACCGGCCATCACCGTCGAGCCGGGCACAGACGGCGCCACGGACGGCGGGGCCGTGCGGCTCGAGGAACCGCCTGGCCTCGACGACGACGCCTGGATCATCTTCACCTCCGGCTCGACCGGCACGCCGAAGGGCGTCGCGGTCACGCACCGCTCCGCGGCGGCGTTCGCCGACGCCGAGGCGGGGCTCTTCCTCGCCGACCGGCCGCTGTGGCCGGGCGACCGGGTGCTCGCGGGGCTCTCGGTGGCCTTCGACGCCTCCTGCGAGGAGATGTGGCTGGCCTGGCGGCACGGAGCCTGTCTGGTGCCGGCTCCCAGGGCTCTGGTGCGTACCGGGATGGACCTCGGCCCGTGGCTGGTGGCGCAGGGCATCACGGTCGTCTCGACGGTGCCGACGCTGGCCGCGCTCTGGCCGGTGGAGAGCCTCGACGCGGTCAGGCTGCTCATCTTCGGCGGCGAGGCGTGCCCGCCCGAGCTGGCCGAGCGGCTCGCCGTCCCGGGCCGGGAGGTCTGGAACACCTACGGCCCGACCGAGGCGACCGTGGTCGCGTGCGCCGCGCGGCTGACGGGTGACGACCCCGTCCGCATCGGGCTGCCGCTGGACGGCTGGGACCTGGCGGTGGTGGACGCCGCGGGCGACCCCGTGGCCATCGGCGAGACCGGCGAGCTGATCATCGGCGGGGTGGGCCTGGCCCGCTACCTGGACCCGGTGAAGGACGCCGAGAGGTACGCCCCGCTGCCGTCGCTGGGCTGGGAGCGCGCCTACCGCAGCGGCGACCTGGTGCGGGCCGACCCGGCGGGGCTGGTCTTCGTCGGCAGGGCCGACGACCAGGTGAAGCTGGGCGGTCGCCGGATCGAGCTGGGCGAGGTGGACGCCGCGCTGCGGTCGTTACCGGGCGTCGCGGGCGCCGCCGCCGCGGTCCGCACGGCGGGCGGCGGCCACCAGGTGCTCGTCGGCTACGTCGTCGCGGGCCCGGGGTTCGACCTCGGGAAGGCTCGCGAGCTGCTGGCCGGCTCGCTGCCCGCGGCCCTGGTGCCGCGGCTGGCGCCGGTGTCCGACCTCCCCACCCGGACCTCCGGAAAGATCGACCGTGACGCGCTGCCCTGGCCGCTGGCCGAGCCGCAGGCGGTCGCCGGCGCGTTCGACCCGGTCGAGGAGCTGCTGGCCGAACGCTGGACCGGCGTTCTCGGTGTGGCGCCCGAAGGGCCCGGCGCGGACTTCTTCTCCGACGGCGGCACCAGTCTCGCCGCGGCCCGGCTGGTCTCCGCGCTGCGTCCCGACTTCCCGGACGTGGCGGTCGGTGACGTCTACGCGCACCCGACCCTGGCGGAGCTCGCCCGGCTGCTGTCGGCGAGAGGCGAGGGCGAGACGACGCGGCGAGCCGTGACTCCGATGCCCCGCAGGGCCGCCCTGGCGCAGTCGGCGCTCATGGTGCCGCTGCTGACCGTCGGCGCGATGCGCTGGCTCGTGCTGCTCGCCACCCTCGGCAACCTGCTCGCCCTGCCGTGGACGCCCACCCTGTCGTGGTGGTGGGTGGCGCTGGGCTGGCTGGCGTTCGTCACTCCGGCCGGGCGGATGGGCTTGTCCGCGGCGGCGGCCA
>NZ_JBEXUP010000057.1:0-51424 GCF_040614375.1 Nonomuraea sp. NPDC005983 | reverse complement strand
ATGCGGCCCACCGCGCGCTGCTGCGCGCGATCACTCACGGCAAGGGCCTCGGATACGCGCCCACCGGCGGCCGCCTGGTCACCCTGGCGGCCAAGCTCGGCGCCATGGCGGGCGCGGAGAGCCTGGCCGTACGCGTGCTGGCCACCTCGCTGCGGCTGCGGATCGCCGCCGTCGCCGCCGACCACCCCGAGCTGGCCAGCGACCCCATGCTCGACCGGCTCATCGAGGCGGCCGCCGCCGACCGCGACCTGGAGGCCGTCCGCGCGCTGCGCGCTCTGCTCAAGGACCGCGGCGCGGTGCGCGCGCTCAGTCAGCTCGCCCCGATCTTCGGCGAGGTCCTCGCCCTGCGGGCCCTCCTGGACGAGAACCCGCTCAACGACGCCACCGCCTGGCTGATCGCGACGGGAAAGGGCTACGCCACCGCCGACCCGATCACCGGCATGAGCAACAGGGCCGTCGCCGCCCTCGACACGGGGGAGGGAGCCGCGCGCCGGATCGACCTGTCCGCCGCCGAAACCGCGCGGCTGAGCCCGCAGGGGTCGCTGCTCGGCTTCCTGCGCAACATCAGCGCGATCGGCGCGACCGGGCGGGCTCTCATCCAGAGCGTCGAGGGCCCTGACGGGGTGGTGCGCCACATCGTCCAGGCGCCCGGCATGCGAGCCGGACGGCCCGCCGACGACTCGCCCCAAGACCTGCTCGGCGCCTTCAGCAGCGCCGTGCTGGCCAGCAGCCCCTACAGCCGGGCGCTGGCCAAGGCCGTCGACGACTACGACCTGCCCCAAGGCGCCGAGCTGGCTCTCATCGGGCACAGCGCGGGTGGCGCGGCCGTCATGAACCTGGCACAGGACGCGGCGTTCTGCGCCCGCTACACCGTCACCCATGCCGTCGCGGTCGGATCGCCGATCGACTTCAAGACAGCCGCCGACCCGCGCACCTGGGTCGCCAGCATCACCAACCAGCACGACATCGTCCCCACGCTCGACGGGCAGGGCGCGGGCAGCTGCTTCGACCTGCACCCCGACTGGTACGTGGTCGACTACTACGACGCCACGCACCTGTTCCCGCTCTGCCACAGCATCGAGCACTACATCGCCAACATCGCCGACGACCTGCCCGAGGCCCGTCGCCGGATCGACGGGCGGCTCGCCCCGTACCGGGGGCCTGTCGTGCGCTCGCAGGCGTACCTGCTGTCCGACCGCGCCCCCCATCCCGAAGGGTTCCCCTTCCTCACCGTGCCCACCTACGCGGTGGACGGCCCGGAGGGGACGGTCGAGCTGCCGATCCGGTGCCAGGACGGCAGCGCCCTCACTGCGTACTTCGCCGCGGACCCGGCCGCGGTGGCGGTCCTGCTGCGGGGCACCGGGTTGGGCCCCGCCGTGCGGGTCGCCGGGCGTGCCCTCGTCGCCGTGCACGCCTCCTGGAACCGGCGCACCAGCATGGGCGGCTACCGCGAGGTCCACGTCGGGGTCGTCGTGCCCGATCCGTGGCGTCCGCGGTCGCCGCGCGTCTGGGCCGACCTGCTGCGCGGCGCCGACCGGCGGCGCTCGGGCGGCTTCCTGGCCGGGTCCGTGGTCGACGAGGCCGCCGTCTCCGCCGTGGCGCCGCGGTTGTGGGGTGGCGAGCCGTGCCTGGCGCCCGTGGAGTTCGAGCTCACCGCCAGGTCCGCGCGCGTCGCCGTCGGCGCCGCCGACGACCGGCTGCTCACCCTGAGCGGGCTCCTCGGCCCCGCGCTGCCCGCGAGCGACCGCGACCTGGTCGGGTACGCGCGGGGAGCGGCGGGCACCACGCTGCGCTCATGCGTACGGACCCGCGGGCTGGGGCGCCTGCATCCCGTGCCCCGGGTTCGGCTGGCGGTCGAGCCGCGGTCGGCTCACCCGCTGGCCCGCCGGCTTCGCGAACTCGGTCTCGACGGCGCCCGCCCGCTGCTGTGCCTGTCGGCCGCCACTCGCCAGACCCTCCAGGACGCCGCCGTCCCCGTACGGACCCCCTGACCGGACGACCCACCCCAGCGGCCGCCTCGACTCCTGAGCTGACGACCTGCCCCAGCGGCCGCCCCGACCCCTGACCGGAGGAGCGATGTCAGCCGAAGCCGCGGCGATCGCCGCCCACGCCGTCGTCCTGCAGTCCGACGCCCGGGCGCTCACCGAATGCGCCGAACGCCTGCACGAGATCGAGGCCAGGCTGGAGGCGGGCGGCCTCGCGCCACCCTGGCTGCGCGAGGCGGTCAACGCCCACCTCGTCGCCTGCGTGGCGGCCGCCGCCGACCTGACGACGGCCGCCGCGCACCTGCGCCGCTACGCCGAGCGGGCGCGCTCCTGACGCGCCCCGCCCAGGGGCGCCACGCGGGTGCGCGCGCCTGACCGCACGCGCCCGCCTGGGCCCGCTTGCTCAGCCTGCCTCGTGTACGGCCCGTGCCGCGCTGAGCCCTGACTCCAGCGCGCCCTCGATCCACGCGTGCCACAGCGAGCAGTGCTCGCCGGCGAAGTGCACGCGGCCCTCCGGCGCGACGATCGCGTCTTGCAGGTTGCTCTGCTGGTGCGGCTCGAACAGGGCGAAGGCGCCGGCCGCGTAGGGGTCGTTGTACCAGGCGTGCGTGACGCCGAACTCGAAGTGGTCGTAGATCTCGGGGTGGATCTTGGCGACGTCCTCGAGTGCCTGATCGACCCGCTTCTGCGGCGACATCGCGCCCCACCGCAGCGCGTCCTGGCCCCAGGTGTAGCTGGCCAGCAGGATCGAGCGGTCCTCGGCGGAGGCGGTGTGCGAGGGGTAGCAGATGCGCCGGATCGGCAGGTCGGTGACCGTGGTGCCGCCGACGATGCCGTCGGTCCGCTCCCAGAACGGCCGCCGCACCTGGAAGAGGATCTTGGTGGAGGCGTTGTAGTTCAGCTCGCGAATGGCGCGCTGCTTGCGGCGGGAGAAGGCGGGCCTGGTCTCGATGTCGCGCAGCACCGAGAACGGGATCGTGCAGATCGCGTAGTCGCCGGTGAGGGTGGTCCGGCCCGAGCCCGTCCTGAGGTGCACGGTGACCGAGTGGTCGTCCTGGTCGATGGCGGTGACCTCGTGGCCGAACCGGATGTGCTTCCTGAGCTCCTGGAAGAAGGCGTTCGGCAGCCGGTCGGCGCCGCCCTCGATCTCCTGCATGTCCTCGAACGCGCGCCCGATGATCTCGCGGAACTGCTCGATGACCGCCGCGTTGAGGTTGGCCTCCCGGAAGCTCATGACGCCGTAGAGCTCGATGGCGCCTTCGGAGAATCCACGCTCGCGCAGGAAGCTGCGGATGGAGTAGCGGTCGTACTCGGCGCAGATGCGGTCGAGCGCGTTCTCGCCCTCCACCGCGTACAGGTCGTGGATCTCCTGCGTGGCGGTGCGCCACAGGTCTTCGTAGGTGCGGCCGCGCTCGTGCTCGGCCAGCTCGAAGTCGATGATCTCGGGGTTGTCGTTCAGCTCCTTGATCGTGGTCCTGACGCCCTGGATGTAGGCCAGGGTGTTGGGGTTGCCCATGACGAACGGGCGAAGGGGCAGCCCGAACTTCTCGCAGTAGGTGAGCGTGAGGTCGTGCACGCGCGGGATCCGCATCGCGCCGGCCTCGGCGTACAGGCCGGGCGCGAACCCGCGCAGGGTGAGCACGCGCCCGCCGACCCGCTGCTGCGCCTCCAGGACGACGGGCTCGTGGCCCTGTCGCATCAGCTCGTAGGCGGCGACCAGGCCGGCCATCCCGCCTCCGATGATCAGTACGCGTTTGCGGGGTCGGCCGTCGGCGGCCAGCCCGTGCTCGGCTGTCGCGACCAGGTCGGCCGGGACTCTGAGTTCGTGGCTCGGTCTGGGCGCTCCCGCGTTGACCAGTTCCTCGGGCATGGCCGAACCGAGTGGTGTCGACATCGACCGGCTCTCGTCCAGGGCGTCACACTCCTTCGTCGTCACGTAAAGCAATTACATGATTGCCCTAAGCGACGAACCTTGCCAAGAGGCTGAACGCCAGGATGTCGGCCTCGAGTGGCGGCTGACACAGGCGCCATCCGCGGCCCTCCTGCATAGCGGGGCATATCTTCAGGTTTGGCCTCGCCGAAACCGGACAGTAGGAACGAGCCATCAGCGACCACTCGGATGGTGAGGAATAGACCGATGGTTGAGATCGATGTTCCGATGTGGGCAGCCCGTCTGCAAGCCCTGCGCCGCGGGCGGCTGTGGAGCCGCCAGGAGCTCGGCAGGCGGCTGGCCGACGTGGCGGACGACGCGACCCGCGAACGGCTGCCCGCGCCCGAGACGCTCACCTGGACGATTCAACTCTGGGAGGCCGGAGAACGACGGCCCGACGAGTGGCAGACGGAGCTGCTCTGCCGGGCGTTCGACGTGGACGAGGAGGAGCTGTTCGTCGGGGACGCGGCCGGCACCACCCTGTGGCACTACCTGACGGGCATCCCGCTGGTGTCGGGGATGTTCACCCCCGACGAGGAGGAGCGCATCGGTCGCGCGATCGAGACTCCCAAGCGGGCGGACGAGGCGACGGTCAGCTACTTCAAGGCGATCCTCGACGCCTACACCCGAACCGATCTCCGGCCCGCCGACGTGATCCACCTCCTGCGGCCCGTCTTCTCCGGGATCGAGGAGTTCCACCGCGACGCCAGTTCGCTCGTGAGGCGCGCGTTGCTGCTGCTCGCGGCGGAGAACGCGGAGCTGATCAGTCGCATGCACCACGAGGCCGGCGACCCCGACGGTGCCCTGGCGTGGTCGGACGAGGCCATCCGCGACGCCCGTGAAGCGGCGGACACGCTGCTCGAGGCGTACGCGCTGGCCCAGCGGGGCGGCCTGTCCGACACCGCCGGCACTCCAGGACAGCTCGTCGACCTGGCCGTCGCCGCCCGCGAACGCGTCAGCCTCCCGCCGCTGGTGGACGCGCTGTCCCGGCATCATGAGGCGCAGGGGTACGCCCTCGCCGGAGACCTGGACATGTGCCGTCGCCGCCTGGAGGAGTCCGCCCAGTCACTCGCGGAACCCGGCTATGACCCGCACTACCGGTTCGACTGCTCCGCCGAGGCCCACAACACCCTGTGCGCGGGGTGCCTCGTCGACCTCGGTCAGGCCCGCAGCGCGATCGAGATCCTGGAGCACGAGTCGCTGCGGGCGCCGTCGAGTTACGCCGCCGCGTACGTCATGGCTCGGATGGCCCACGCGTACGCCGACGCCCACGAGCGCGAGCAGTCGGCCGAAACGGCCCGTCAGGCTCTCGCCATGGCCAGGCAGACCGGCGCCGTGCGAGCGCTGCGAGAGCTCGCCAGGATCCATCTCCCTCGCCAGCGGGCAAGGGGGATGTACGCCACGCTGTAGCGGTAGCCGCGCGCCTGAGGTGTGATCCCGCGCGCCGCGTTGGCGGCTCAGGGCAGGGCGGCGGCGGTCCGTTGCCGGAGGAGGGCCTCGTGGTCGGGGTCGGTGCACAGCGTCACGGTCAGCCCGGCCTCGGCGGCGTCGGCGAGGACGGCCAGCAAGGTGGCGAACTGCCCGGGAGGCTCGGCGCTGAGCAGTTCCTCGGCGTGCCCCACGATCAGGGCGACGGCGCCGGTGTCACGCAGGGAGTCGGCGAGCGCGTCCCAGTTGCGGCCGAAGTAGTCGGGGAAGCGCAGAGCCCGCGCCACCTCCTCGAAGAAGGCGGCGCGGGTCCGGCAGGCCCGCCCGTCCAGAATCGCCGGTGCTGGGTTGGTGGACACCGTCAGCCAGTACGGCAGCGGACGCGCGGCGGAGGTCATGGGAGTTCCTAGAGGCGGTAGAAGTCGGTGTAGTGGTTGGGCGAGAACCACACCACGCCGGTGCTGCGGTTGACGACGATCCGGTACGCGTCACGCGCGGCGCCCCGCGCCCGGGAGTAAACGTCGTACTCGTAGTAGGTGGCGCCGCTGGGGAGCTGGCCCTCGCGGTTGTAGAAGCGTCCGCCGGTGTAGTTGTACTTGCCGTCCGGCCAGGAGTACCAGCCGCTGGCGGTGGGGTAGCCCTTGGACGCCCAGGTCGCGCCGGCCGAGCGGGCGTCGGCGCACCGCGAGATGGTGCAGGAGTTGTAGACCGAGGCGTTGGCGGGGGTGATGCCTACCAGGCCGACGAGGGACATGACGGCGGCGAGGATGACGGTGATCCTGATCGGCCAGGAAGGTCCGGGGCGTTGCGACGTGTGCACGAAGCCTCCTTGTGGGGGTGCGACGGACACCGCAATGATCCCCGCACTCGGGTCAATAAAGACAAAGGCCGTCAAAGGGATGGTGAATACTTTGCGGACAGCTCATGCGCGGACCCGCCGCTGACCCCAGGGGCCTATCGACTGGCGAGGTCCCGGTAGTCGCGTAGCGTGATGTTCTCGGCGGCCTTGCGGGCCATGTTGGCGGCCATGTTCTTCCCCGGCAGGTAGGGCATGATCTTGTAGTAGCGGTTGAGGAACGCGGCCAGGAAGCGGCTTCCGGGAACCATGAGCTTGGCGACGCCGTCCCCCATCTTCTGGCAACCCTCCGCGTACGCGCGCATCTCCTGCTCGTAGCGGGCGAACGCGACGCGGTGGTCGCCGCGCGCCGCGGCCAGCTCTCCCGCGAGGACGTACGCGCCGACCAGGGCGAGCCCGGAGCCCATGCCCGACAGGGAGGACGGGCAGGAGGCGGCGTCGCCGATCAGGGCGACCCGGCCGCGCGTCCAGCTGTCCATGCGGACCTGCGCGACCGTGTCGAAGTAGAAGTCGGGCGCGTGCCGCATGTCGTGCAGCAGCCGGTCGCTCTGCCAGCCGTTGCCGGTGAACTGCTCGGCGAGGACGGCCTGCTGCTGCGGGACGTCGCGGCGGTCGAGGTCCAGCGGCGGCGAGGCGAAGTAGAAGACGGCCTTGGCCTGGGTGTTGTGGTGGGCGCTGTACATCGCGACCAGCTTGCCCGCGGTGCGGTAGGCGTGCCCGGTGTGGTCGAGCCCGAGGTGGTTGCCCGTGGTGAAGATCGCGCAGTAGAGGCCGAGGTGCTTGACGAACCGCTCCTCCGGTCCGAACGTCAGGCGGCGGGTGTTGGAGTGCAGCCCGTCGGCGCCGATCACGAGGTCGAACCTGCGTGGCGGGGTGCGTTCGAAGGTGACGGTCACGCCGTCGGCGTCCTCGGTGAGCGAGGTGATGGAGTCTCCGAAGATGTACTCGGTGTGCTCTTTGGTGGCGTCGTAGAGGACGCGTGCCAGGTCGCCGCGGAGGATCTCGATGTCTCCCGCGAACAGGTCGGCGGGCATCGTGGCCTGGAGTTTGCCCGCGCTGTTGACGTACGACATGGCGCCCATGCCGGTGCGGGCGCGTTCGAGGTCGGCGAGGACGCCCATGCGCCGGAGGATCGACAGGTGCGCCTCGCCCCGGAAGTCGACCGCGTAGCCGCCGTCGCGCAGGGCAGGGGCGCGCTCCACGATCGTGGGGGTGAAGCCGTGCCGATGGAGCCAGTAGGCGAGCGCGGGGCCGGCGACGGAGGCGCCGGAGATCAGGACGTTGATGTTCTTCATGACGCGGAGCCTCCACCGGAGGGCTCACCGCACGCTCACAGCCGGCTCACCGCCTCGACCAGACTCTCGGGCAGGCCCAGCAGGCGAAGGGCCTCGGGAGTGGGAGCGTCGATCACGGTCGCCGACTCGGCGACCTCCTGGTAGCGTGCCCGGGCCGCGGCGTGGTCGCCGCGTGCCTCGGCGACCACGCCGAGCCCGGCGAGTGCGCGCGCCCGATTGCCGAGGCTTTTGACCCAGTGCGGGTCGATCCGTTCCACGGCCTCGGCGTACAGCCGCTCCGCCGCCGCCAGGTCCTGCTCCAGCAGGGCGATGTCACCGAGCCCGCGTAGGGCGGCTGCCAGGTAGGTGGAGCTACCGGCGCGGCGGGCGAGGTCGGCGGCCTTCGCATAGTCGGCGCGCGCCGCTGCCAGGTCGGCGCCGACGAGGTGATCTCCCCGGTTGACCAGCAGGTCGGCGCTGTCCTCCAGGGCGCCGAGCTGCTCGGTGAGCGTGATCGCCTCGTCGGTCAGGGCGATCGCCTCGGCGTGGTCGTCGCGCGCGGCCGCCAGCCCGGCGAGCGCGTCCAGGGCCAGCGCGGTGCCCCATCGGTCGCCGATCGCGCGGAAGCCCTCGGCGGCTGCGGCGAAGGTGCGCTCGGCCCACGCGTGGTCTCTCTCACGGAGGCGGCCGAACGCTGACACGTACTGGGCGACCGCCCGCACCCACGGCTCGGAGCAGTCGCGTTGGGACGAGACGAGCGCGAACGCGCCCTGCGGGTCGGCCTCGCCCGCGTTCCGCATCATCCACAGGAGCAGGCCGACCGGGTAGCGGCCCGGCTGCGCACCCGACCACGCGGCGGCCAGCGCCTTCTCAGCCGTCGAGCGGTGCCGCTGCCACACCGCCCGCCCGGCCGCGCCGGAGGCCGCGAGCAGCACGCACGTCGCATACTCCTCGCCGAGCCCGGCCGGGGGCGCGTCGCCCACCATCGCGTCGAGCAGCGCGATCGCCTGCGGCGCGACCGAGGCCGACGTGCCTCGGATCCACAGGTAGGTCGAGGCCGAGGCGAGCAGCTGGAGCGCCGTCTCCACCTGCGCCGCCTCGACCGCCCAGCGCACAGCCGCCAGGAGGTTGGCGTGCTCGGCCGCCAGGGCCGCCAGCCACTCCAGCTGTTCGGCCTGCCGCAGATGCGGCTCGGCCGTCCGCACCAGCTCCAGGTGATGCCGGACGTGGGCGCGCCGTGCCGATTCGCGTTCGCCGGCCGCGTCGAGCCGTTCGGCCCCGTAGGCGCGGATCGTCTCCAGCATCCGGTAGCGACCGCCCACGACCTCCAGGAGCGACTTGTCGACCAGCGACTCCAGCGTCTCGCCGTCGGCGCCGCACACCGGCCGCGCGGCCTCGGCGGTGGCACCTCCGGCGAAGACGGTGAACCGCTGCGCGGCCCGTTGCTCGGGCTCCGACAGCAGGTCCCAGCTCCACGCGACCACCGAGCGCAACGTCCGATGCCGCTCGTCGGCCGTCCGGCTGCCGCGGGCCGCGATCCCGAGCTGGTCGTGCAGGCGCTCCGCGAGGTCGTCGATGTCCAGCGTGCGCAGTCGTGCCGCCGCGAGCTCGATGGCCAGCGGCAGGTCGTCGAGGGCCGCGCAGACTCGCCGCACCGTCGCCGGGTCGGCGGCGAAGGCGCGCCGCACGGCGCGCGCCCGGTCGGTGAACAGCTGCACGGCCGCGGCGTCGTCGAGCGGCCGCACGTGCCAGAGGTTCTCGCCGATGATGCCGAGCGGCTCCCGGCTCGACGCCAGAACGCGCAGCCGCGGGCACGCCGCCAGCAGGCGGGCCGCCAGCATGGCGACCTCTTCGACCAGATGCTCGCAGTTGTCCAGGACGAGCAGGAGCATCCGGTCCGACAGCGCCGCGATCAGGCGGTCGACCGGTGTCTGCCCACCGACCTCCAGATGGAGCCCGTTCTCGCGCAGGCCGAACGCGCTCAGCAGCGCCTGCGGCAATCCGGCGCCGTCGCGCAGCGCGGCCAGCTCCACGAAGCACACGTCGTCGGCCGCGACCGCGGCCACCTCGACGGACAGCCGGGTCTTGCCGACGCCGCCGGGGCCGATCAGCGTGACCAGCCGGGCGACCCACAGCAGTTCGGCGACCTCGGCCACCTCCTCGGCGCGGCCGACGAAGGTCGTCAGCTGGGCGGGCGGCGCGGCGGGCGACGGTGACGGGTCGGCGCTCAGCAGCTCCCTGTGCAGCGTCACCAGCTCGGCCGAGGGGTCGGCGCCCAGCTCGTCGGCCAGGTGCCGCCGGGTCTGCTCGAACACCACCAACGCCTCGGCCTGCCCGCCCTCCGCGAACAGCGCCCGCATCAGCAGCCCCGTCAGGCGTTCCCGGAGCGGATGGCGACCGACCAGCTCGCGCAGCTCGGGTACGAGCAGGCGATGCCCGCCGAGTCGCAACTCGCCCTCGATCCGGTCCTCCAGCGCCGCGAGCCGCTGCTCCTCCAGCCTCACGGCGGCGACCTGGGCCGTCTCGCTCTCGGAAAGGTCGGACAGCGCCGGGCCTCGCCACAGCTCCAGCGCCTCGCGCAGCAGCGCGACCGCCCGCCCGGCGTCCCCCTCGCGCAGTGCGGCCCGGCCTTCCCTGGCCAGCCGCTCGAACCGGCAGGCGTCCACGTCGTCGTGAGGGACCACGATCCGGTAGCCCGCCCCGGCCCGCTCGATCACCGCCGCCGAGCCGAGAGCCGTGCGCAGCCGGGACACCTGGGACTGCAGCGCGTGCGCCGACAGCGCGCCGTCCGGGTCGATCTCCTCGGCCAGCCGGTCGGCTGACACGACCTCGCCGGGACGGACCAGCAGCAGGGCAAGCAGTGCGCGGCGGGCCGGACCGCCCAACGGAACCTCGCCCCCGCCGTCGCGCCACGCCCGAGTCTCGCCCAGGATTCCCAACCGCATGCCGGTGATTATCCACCGGCGATCTGATGCGGGCTCGGACGGTTTCTCTCTACGGGGCGTACGGCTCGGGGATGTGCTGTGTGCCGGTCATGGTTGCCAGCGGAGGGTGGGGCTTTGGGTGCCGGTGTATTGCGGCGTCCATTCCGGGGGGAGCGGGTCTGTGCCGGTTTGGGCGCTGGCGGCGGTGTAGTAGTGGCCGGGTTCCGGTGGGGTGAAGGTGTTCGCGCAGGTGGTGACCTTTTGGTCATCGGGAAGAGCGACTGGGCAGGAGTGCAGGCTCTGGCGGTATTTGTCCTTGGAGTCGCGGTGGGTCAGCCATACGTAGGCGGTCACCTCGCCGCTCGTCCCGGCAGGTTGCAGGGCCTTGATGTAGACGTTCATCCGCACCTTGCCCTGACTCAGCTCGATGCACGGCTTGATCGCCACGCCTGCCCGGACGACCGGCTGATAACCTTCGCGGCACGCTTCACCGCCGGGTGGCGGCGCCGACGTACTCCCAAAGTGGATGGCTCCCCATATTCCGGCCGCCCCCAGTACCGCCACCGCGACGACAGCGTAAACAGTGATCCGTGGCCGTCGATCACGTGACTGTTGATCGTCAGCGAGGGCGCTCGATGGCCGGGGAGCCTCTGAGCCGCCCGGTTCGTCGGAGCTGTCGGGCGTCGGCCATCCGCTTTCAAGGTGCCCACGGGTCCGGAGCCAGGGCTCAGCTTGCTCCTCACCCAGACCACAGGCCCTCAAGAACACCTCTACGGTGCGCTTGGTCGGCAGGCGCTCTCCTTTCAGCATCAGCGAGAGCGTGGATTTGGAGACATCGGCGTTCTTCTCCAACTGCCGCAGCGACAGCCCCGCCCGGGCCTGGATCGTCCGTAGCGCCCGGGCGAACTGCTGCACCGTGTCGATCTGTTCGGGGTTCAGATCGCTGACATCCATGCAGACCTCTTGAAAGCGCGTTTTGAGGTGGAAATCCGCCTCTGCTCGATGGGCATGGGCTCTCCCATGTGAGGTGATCATATGATCGCTCGCCGAGCTGGTGCCGCCGCTGCGGCGACCTCTTCCACTCGCCTCTCGGTCGTGCTCTCGAGACGCCTTCGAGTGGGCCGACTCTGTCCAGCATTGTCCACTGACCTGCCTGGACACCCCACCAGTGCGCTCTGCTGGGAGCAGAGACGGCAGGACGGACTCGTCTGCCGCCAAGCCGTTCCCCGTTCCGTCTCGCTGGAGAAGGGTTCAAACAGCTCATGCGCAACGGTGACAACGCCAGAATCGGAACGAAGCTGACTCTCATCACGGCGTTCGCGGCCGCCGCCATCGCCGTGATCTGGAAGGTATGGGCGTGCGACGCCATCAAGGCGACTGATGCGATCCCCGTACCGCCGAGCAGCTCACCCTCGCTGAGGGACTTCGGATCCGGAGAAGGCGCCGAGGTCTGCCGCGGAGGTTATCAGCCGGTCGTCCGGGCAGGCGTGGCGATCAAGCCGTGCATCGAGCTGAGTCAGGGCAAGGTGCGGATGAACGTCTACATCAAGGCCCTGCAACCTGCCGGGACGAGCGGCGAGGTGACCGCCTACGTGTGGCTGACCCACCGCGACTCCAAGGACAAATACCGCCAGAGCCTGCACTCCTGCCCAGTCGCTCTGCCCGATGACCAAAAGGTCACCACCTGCGCGAACACCTTCACCCCACCGGAACCCGGCCACTACTACACCGCCGCCAGCGCCCAAACCGGCACGGACCCGCTCCCCCCGGAATGGACGCCGCAATACACCGGCACCCAAAGCCCCACCCTCCGCTGGCAACCATGACCGGCACACAGCACACCCCGAGCAAGCCGCCATCGATGACGCCGCCGCCCGGCTCGCTGATACGGGCTGGTCGCCACGGACAGGGCGCGCACCCCGATAACACGATCATGATCAGGAGGAACGATTGATGAACCAGGACATGTGGGAGGGCCTCACCCCTGAGGCCGGGACTCTCAGGGAGACCTGCGAGATCGTCGACGAGTGGTACGGGGCCGGGGGCGCGGCGAACCTGCCCGTGATTCCGACGACGCTCAGACTCGCCGCCAACGAGCGGGTGCTGGTGATCGGCGAATGCCAGCTGTGGGAGTTCAGCGGCCTGGGCGACGGCAGCTACCGGCGGGCCGGCTTCAGCGACGGCATCGGCGTCAGCAAGGCGTCCGACCTTGCGTGGAACCAATTCAGCGTAGCCATGATCAACTCCATGCGAGCGAAGAAGGCCAAGGCCGACGCCGTACCTCGGTGGCGCCCACTGACCGGCACGGCAGTGGTCACCATCACCAACTTCCAGTTCAGCCTCGACCATCGCGACGGAAACCCGCCGGTGGGCTACCCCTACACAGTCCTGTCTTCCATCAATCTCGTCGGTACCACCGACTTCCACATGACCTACACGGCCAAGTCGGGGAACGGCATGACACGGATGTTGCGGAGCAGGTGGTCTCCGCTGATCTTCGCCTTCGCGGTGTGGCAGTTCCCCTCCCATCCTCTCCTGCTCAACGGCCAGTGGCTGCCCTTCGGGCTCGAGGAGTACCTGGAAGCGCAGGGCAAGCCGTGCCGTCCTGCCAGGCAGGTGCTCCAACAGGCCATGGCAAGAAGGCGCGGTTGAGCCCGGTACCGGTGTCCCGGACGTGACGGCCCTGAAGGTTCTTCGCCACGTGCTCGTCGATGACGCTGGACCCGCCGCCGGGCGGCGGGGCGGTGTTGGGCGGCCGGGGCGAGGACATCTTCGGCGGGGTGCTGGGCATGTGGTGATCGCGGTAGACACCGCCGCTGGAGTCGCGCATCTGCTCGCTCCAGCGGCGGTTCTCGCTCTACCGGAGCTTGCCTTGAGGGGCTGGCCGCCAGCCAGGTTCGAACATGTCGTCCCCCTATCGGGTGGCTTCGTCGGCGGTGGTGACTGCCTGGTCGAGGTCACGTTGTGCGACGGCCGCGTTGCTGACCTTGGCGACGGCGCGTGACTGGTTCAGGCCATAGTTGTTGTTCCACCAGATACGGCCGACCCCCATGATGTAGCCGTCAGTGATGTGCAGCGTGGCGATGTCGCTGCGCCCCTTGCTCCATCCGCCAACGGCGGTGGACTGCAGCTGTCCGTTACAGACGCCGCGTGTCTGGCTGGGGCGTGCGCAGTGCTTGAGCTGGATGGTCATGTTCTTGGAGTATCCCCACGTCTGGTTGGTGGAGTTGAGATAGGCGCAGGCGGTGGCGGACCTGGCGTCATAGAAGACATGGATATACGCGGCTGTGTCGCCTCCTTGGATCTTCACCGGGGTGTGCACGATCCGAGTCCCTTCGCATCCGGATGGAGAAGAGGTGGCTGAGGCGGGGACCGGTACGGCCAGCAGTGCAGCGGTGGCGAGCGCGGCGATGACGGCTGAAGACATGGTTCCTCCTACTGATCTGGGCCCGTAAGGCCGATGAGAATGTTGATCAATGGCTTATTGCGTCTTGCACACGGCGCCTTCCGGGACGCCGTAGAGGGCGCGTTCCGCATCGGACAGGTCCCTGCTCGCTCTGGCACAGACCGCCTTCAGCGTTCGGTCGAGATCAAGCGGGTAGGCGTGCACACCGCCGCTGGAATCCACGCTGCGCAGCGTCCTGCCCTCGTCTCCGAACGCCACGGCCAGCACGTCGCCGTCGTGCCGGAACGCCGGCCCGATCGCGGTCCCGGTGCCGATGTCCCACAGCCTGACGGTGTTGTCGTAACCGCCGGTGGCAAGCCACTTGCCGTCCCCGGTGAACGCGGCCGTGCTGATCCAGTCCTCGGTATGGCCCCGCATGACCGGCCCGGCCGTCCGCCCCGACTGCGGATCCCACAGAACCGCGGAGCCGTCGGCGACGCGCAATAGCGCGTGCTTGCCGTCAGGGGTGAATCCCATACTCTCCGTGGAGTAGCCGGGCATGCGGAAGCCCTGGGTCGACCGCCCTTGACAGGTCGACTTCGACGCGGTGAGCACCACGACGCACACCCCGTCGTCGGGGTGGCCGACCACGATGTTCGTGCCGTCGGGCGCGAAGGCCAAGGTCTCGGCGTAGACGTCTTTCACCACACGGGTTTCGCGGCCCGTACGGGTGTTCCACACGTGCACGCTGAGGCCGTTGACCGGCGAATTGTCGTCCATGATGGCGACGGCTACCGCAAGGGACGTGCCGTCCGCGGAGAAGTCCATGGCCAGGATGTCGCCGCTGCCGGCGGTGGGGCTGTCCGACCCGGACCGGTCGTGGGCGAGCGTGTACTCGGCGACGACCCGCCAGGTTGTCACGTCGATCAGCACGACCTCGGCACCGTCGCCGTTGACGGCGAGCAATCGTCCATCCGGCGAGAAGCGCAGTGGTGGCAGGTGGAGACCGTTGATGGCGGCGGTGAAATCCGGAGAGACCCACGGCTGCCTGAATTCGTGAATCAGCCTTCCTGAACTGGCGTCCACGACCCGGAGCGCTCTGTCGTTCATGACGGCGAGAAGGCGCCCGTCATGGCTGAAAGCGGCTGATTTCACCGAACCGATGCGCGCGGTGGCGTGAGTGAGAGGCCTGGCGTCCACCGTGCGGAGCTCGCCGTCGCTCATCATCGTCAGCAGGTCGCCGTCGGAGGTGAAGGCGATCGAGGAACCGACCGGATGCTCGAAGGTCTGCAGCACCTCCATCGGCCGCCACCCCTCCTCCTCCCTCGGATTCGGCATGGTGGGGGAGTGCATGAGGCTGGAGGTTCGGCCCCAGATGACGACCTGCCCGCAGTCTTCGCCAGCAAGGATCTTCGCCGAAGGATCGAAGATCAGCTGTTCTGGCCAGCACTCGTTGGAGCCCGAGTTCATCACCGGCGTCTCGTGCAACGGGAAGGCGGCGCGGCCTGCCCGCCGGCCCAGCACCCCGTTGCTGACGGTCCATACATCCACGAAATACGTTCGGGGATCTCCGTCGACGTTGGTGTCATCCCGCTGTACGGCGAGCAGCCGCCCATCCGGACTGAGCTGTGCGAACCGTGGCACATCAGACCCGCCTGCCCGAGCCTGCGATACGACCCGCCCGGTGCCCGCGTCCGCGACGCCGACCGACGACCCGGATGTGCAACCCACCAGGGTGCCGGCATGCCGTGGCCCCGCGAACACCGCCGGCTTGCCGCACGTGGCCTGGCGCAGCAGCCGGCCGTCGGCGTCAAATCTCAGATCGTTGCGATCCAGCACCCCGTCGCGCCATACGACGGATCGCCCGACCTGCTTGCCGTCCGCAGTGCTCCGGATGGTCACGGTGGGGCCGTAGTTGCAGTACTCGTCCTTGCACTCGGCCGTGGCCAGATAACGCCGGTCGGCGGAGAGGAACGCGACACGCACCTTGATCTCGCGCTCGACACCCGGTACGCGGGCGAGCGTCCGCCCGGTGGTGCCGTCGCTGATCACGGCGGCGCCATCCTTGATCTCGACGATCGACCTGCCATCCTGGCCCAGTCCCACGGCCTGGGTAGTCCGGCGGACCAGGCTGGGCTGGGCCAGGGATCCGATCAGGGCCTTCCTGATGTCGGGAAGATCGGCCGTGGTGGCGGCCGCCGCGCTGAGCAGCAGGGCGGCTGTGGGATCCGACTCTCGCAAGGTCTCCGACCTGGTTGCCAGCTGCCTGGCCACGGCCTCGTCGCGTTGGCGCTCGAACGCACGGCGGTTGACCTCCATCAGCCCCGCGAAGGTCGCGCTGGCGACGAGGAGCACGGTCAGCACCACGGAGATCAAGCGGCGGCGCCGTAACCGGCGTTGCGTCAAGCTCGCGCTACTCGCCAAGAACGCTCGCTCAACAGGCGTCAGTTCCAGACGGCGGCGAGCGGTGGCCGCCCAGGTGGTCGCTTGTTCGAGCGCTGCTCCCTGGTAAAGGTCGCCTTCCCGGCGACCGTGCAGGTCCCAGGCGCGCGCGGCTTCGCGCAGCCGCTGGTAGGTGGACAGGCCGGGCCCCTCATCGGCGATCAGGTCTCTTAGCCGGGGCCAGGCTTGGATGAGCGCGAAGTTGGCCAGCGACACGTGGCCGCCGTGCACGTGCAGCACACCGCTATCAGCCAGCGCGTTCATGGCCGGTTCGATCGTGGTGCCGCCCAGCTCGTTCGGATCGACGCTGCCCACGGAGCCGTCTCCGTGCACGATGCGGAGCAAGAGCTGATCGGCCGCTCCCTGCTCTTTGGGGGACAGCGTGTCGAACGCACGCTCGGCATGCTCGCCAAGGTGCGGATCGACGGCTTCGCCGTGCATCTCGGCGGCGATTCGGCTACCTGCCTGGAGCAGGCTGCCGTCGCCCACCCCTTCGAGCAGGCCGAGCAGCACCTCGCGTGCAGTGGGCCGAGACTCGGGGTCCTTCGCCAGGGTGGCGGAGACCAGGCTCCTCAGCGGCTCTTCCAGAGTGCTCATGTCGACGTCCTTGCGGAGCACGTCGAATATGGCTGCGGCGACCTGCTGCCGGGCGAACGGCGCCGTGCCAGTGCCGGCGAAAACGATGACTGAGCCCCAGGCGAACATGTCTGCGGCAGGCGTGGGCAAGCCGCCTGAAAACAGCTCGGGCGGCATGTATCCAGGCGTACCCATGATGCCGCGCAACGTGGTCAGCGAGTTGTCGACGATGCGGGCGATGCCGAAGTCGATGACCCGCGGTCCGTCCGGGCCCAGAAGTACGTTGTCCGGCTTGAGATCACAGTGGGCCACGCCCGCGTCATGGATGGCGGCCACCGCGGTGACGATCCCGATCGCGAGCCTGCGCAGGGCGTCCCCTGAGTAGGGGCCGTTGCGAGTAACGGCTTCGCGAAGATTCGGCCCGTCGACGTACTCGCTGACGATGTACGGCTGCGCCCCGTCGAACTGGGCGTCCAAGATGCGTGCCGTGCAGAAGGGTGCCACCCGTCGTGCGGCCGCCACCTCCTTGGCGACCGGCCTGCCCAACCCGGCCTTCTCGTGCAGTACTTTGACCGCCACCCGCTCGCCGGCCTTGCCGTACCCCTCGTAGACCACGGCCTGCCCGCCGCTGCCCAGACGGCGCGCGATGGCATAGTCGCCGACACGCTGAGGATCGCTCATGATCCATAGAGATCCCATGCGCGGGTACAAGGCGGCAACCTGTGAGGTTCAAGGATGGCGGTGTGCAAACTGGCCGGGCGCCCCACTGCGGGCCCTGCGCGGTGAAGCCAACCTCGCGGCCGATCTCCGGCAACGCCCCGCAAACGATGTTGTAGGCGCTGTGCGTCGCGGTGACCGGATATTGCTCGCAACGCTTGCGCGAGAACATCGCCAAGGCCACCTCTGGTATGACTCAGCGGAAGCTGTGAACTCGTGCCATGACGGAGTTGCCGATGCCCGCGAAACTGAAACTGACGGCGATCAACCTCGACTGCCCCGATACCAGGGCGTTGGCCGCGTTCTATCAGCAGGCCACCGGGCTCGAACTCGCGCCCGGCTCCGGCGACGACTTCGCCGGGCTCGTCCGCGAGGACGGGCTCTGGATCGGCTTTCAGCGCGTCGATGACTACCAGGCGCCGCGCTGGCCCGACCAGAGGGTGCCACAGCAGTTCCACCTCGACTTCGCGGTCGACGACCTCGACGAGGCCGAGGCGCTGGTGCTGGAGTTGGGCGCGGCCAAGCCCGAGTTCCAGCCGGGCGGCGACCGGTGGCGGGTCTTCACCGACCCTGCCGGGCACCCTTTCTGTCTCGCCGAAGGCTGACGTCCAGAGCCCGCCGCCCGCACGGTACTCGGGCGGAGCGATCAACTGATACCACCGGGCGGCGTGACCCGAGCTGCGAGTTTTGAAGCACTGCGACGACCCGAGCCGCGTGCATCCCGTTCATCACGGCGTCAGCCCTGTTTGCTTGCTGCTGCCCTTCTCCGACTCCAGCTGCCACCCGACCGCGATGGCCAAGAGGACGATGATGGTGACCAGCGAGGCCCATCGGGCTTGGACCAGCGTCATCCAGGTTCTGAAGACGTCGGTACCGAAGGCGACGGCGAGGTAGACGGCGGCGAAGTAGGCGCCGAAGGCGGCCAGGCCGACGGCAGCGGCGACGACGACACCGGCGGCGGCGACGGCGGGGCCGACGATTCCGGCGACGGTGAGGGCGCTGATGAGGGCAGGGAGGGAAGTAATGGCGACGGGGGCGATCCTGGCGTCACTACTGTGAGGAGCTGGGACGAAGCCATCCCAACTGCCGGCGTCGAGGCCCGCGACGCCGAGCAGGAACACCAGCGCCAGCAGCAGGGAAGCGCCCACTTGTTGCCAGTGCATCCGCCTTTTCCGCTCGATGTGTCCCGACGTCGTAAGGATCTTGGTCTTGGGTGAGGGTGCCCGTTGTTCGTCGGACACGAGCGCGGATCGAACGGTTGTCGGCGAATCGGTCAGGGACAGCGCCTCAGAGACCGACGGCCTCTCGTCCGGGGCCTTGTCCATCAGCCGCGTGATGAGCGGCGCGAGCCGCCCCGCCTGCCGCGGTGGTGGGACTTGCTCGAACAGGACCGCGGCCAGCGTCGCGCTCGACGTGTCGCGGTGGAACGGCGAGAGTCCCTCGACGGCCTGGTACAGCGTCACCCCGAGTGAGAACAGGTCGCTGAGCCCTGTCGCGTCCTGGCCACGTGCCCGCTCCGGGGCCATGTACGCCAGCGAGCCGATGAGCATCCCGGTGTGGGTTAGTGCGGTGTCGGTCTGGTGTACGGCGATTCCGAAGTCGGTGAGCAGGATCTCCCCGTTCGCGGCCAGCATGACATTGCCCGGCTTGACGTCGCGGTGGACGACCCCCGCCTCATGCGCCGTGCCGAGCGCCCGTAGCAGTGCCCTGGCGACGTCCGCTGCCTGGTCCACTGGCAGCGGTCCGTGCGCCTTGAGGCGGTCCTCCAGCGAGCAGCCGTGGACCAGTCGCATGACGATCCACGGGGCGTCGTCGTCGATGACGACATCGTGGACCGCGACGATGTTCGGGTGGTCGCGAAGCCGGGCGGCGTTGCGGGCTTCACGCACGGCGCGGGTCAGCCGCTCGGCCTGCTCGGCAACGGACGCCACCGGAGACAGCCAGCGCTCCTTGACCGCGACGTCGACGTTGAGGGTCTCGTCACGGGCCTTCCAGACCCGTCCGAATCCACCGGACCCCAGGTCGGTGACCAGCCGGTAACGGCCACCGACCACCCGGCCAGGTCGTGTCTCCTCTGCCACGCTCACCCCCGCCTCGAGTCACGGTCAAGCAATGATCAGCGTACGCACTTCGGGCGCGGCTGTAGGAGCTGGCGGCGAGTTCACACCGGCCGTGACACCGAAGACGGTGGGAATCCTTTCCGTAAACGCCGCCTGAGCTGCTGCTACGGCCTCGGTTCTGGCTACGCCTGCAATGGGGAAGGCGTGACGAAACGGTGGTGTGTGGCGCGGGCCGCTTCCTCTCCCACGTGGGGGAGTGCCGCCAGCCAGGCCGCCCCGCCTGCTCCGTCCTGGGCCGTCAGCACCTCGCCTTCCTCCAGCAGTTCCTGTACGGCCAGGCGGACAGGCCCGTGGCTGGTCAGGACGCTGCCCGCCAGGACGATGGGCCCGTCGCGGTGGACCCGGGCGGCGGTGGTGGCGAGGTGTTGCGCCGCCTGCCGCACGATGGAGCGCGCGACCGGGTCGCCGAGCAGGGCCGCCCGCCCGGCCAGCGGTGCGGCTGCGGCCACGGTCATCCGGTCGGCCTGGGCGTGCCGGACGATCTGGTCGGCCATACGGCGTGGTGTGCCCGACACCCCGTAGTGCCGGACGACCAGCGCCGCCAGCGGCCCCAGGCTCGCGGAGGATTCCGCGGCGTCCAGGGCGTGGACGGAGCTGCGCACGGCGGCGTGGCCGATCCAGAAGCCGCTGCCCTCGTCGCCCAGGAGCCAGCCGAGCCCGTCGGCGACGGCGTCGACCTGCCGCCCGACCATCCGGGCGGCGGCCGCGCCGGTGCCGGACAGCAGCAGCGTGCCGGTGGGGGACGGCGTGCCCGCGGCGTAGGCGACGTCCACGTCGCCGAGCATGCGGGGAGCGCAGGGCAGGCCCTGCGAGGTCCAGAGGCGGGCGAGGACATCGGCGAATCCGTCGTCGGCTCCCGACACTCCTGCCACTGTGGCGGCCACGGCGGAGGGGGCGAGGCCGTCGAGGGCGGCGCGGAGCGCGGCGTTGATGGCGCAGGCCGCGGCGGCGTGGCCGTGGGCGGCGGGGTTGCCGGAGCCGGCCGTGCCGTACCCGACGCGTTCGCCGGACGCGGTGTGCACGGCGACGCGGGTGGACGTGCCACCCGCGTCGACCCCCGCGAAGAGCATCAGGCCGCCGTGCGCAGCAGCCGCGCGGCGCCCGGTTCCAGGGGGAAGGTGGGGGAGCACGGCTGGTAGGAGCGGGTGGCGGGGTCGAAGACCGTGAGGGAGTCGATGCCCAGGGTGACCTCGGTGGGGGAGGAGTGGCCGGCGTTGCAGACGAACAGGTGCCGCGGGCCGTACCGGCCGACGACGGCGTCGCCGGCCAGCACGACGCCGTCCGCCACGGGCTGGGCGCCCGCGGGGACGGGGCCCGTGTGGCCGGCCGAGCCCCACGGCAGGCGCGCCAGCTCCTCGCCCACGGGACGCAGCCAGCGGCGGTTCAGCTCGCGCACGGCGGCGTAGCGCGGGGTGGGGACGCCGTCGCCGGACAGGAGCGCGGGCTGGAAGCCTTCGCCGCGCGCCGGGTCGGGTGTCCAGTACGTGAAGTACTGGATGCCGGTGTAGCCGTACGCGAGCGCGGTGTTGACCTGCCAGGCGATCTCGGCGGCGCTCGGCGTGCGGTGGTTGTCGTAGCCGAGAGTCTGGACGTGCATCCACGCGGGGATCCCGGCGCGCAGGGCGTGCGCGCGGATCAGGGCGAGGTCGGCGAAGTAGCCCTCGTCCTCGCCGGAGGACAGGAAGGGGTAGCGATCGAAGGACAGCAGTGACGGATTCACCGCGTCCACGAAGGAGCCGACGTAGGCGTCATAGGGCCTGACATGGTGACCGGGGAAGAGGTTGACGTAAGCGAGGTGACCGCGGGAGCGCACGGCGCGGACGCCGCTCGCCAGCCGCTCGAAGCGGTCGGGATACGGCTCGTCCATGAGGCTGACCCCGCGGAACGACCGGTGCCCCGCGTAGTCGTCGATCACCTTGCCGATCAGCGTGCCGATCTGCTCGTCGGAAGCGGAGTCGAGGTCGCGCATGAGGACGTCCACCCGCGGGTCGGACGCCACGAGCACGCCGAGCCCGGCCTCGTCGGCGCAGGTCAGCGCGTGCCTCAGGATGATGGTGTCGTTGAGGTAGTTGCCGGTGATGACCAGGTCGATCCCGGCCTCGGCGATCTCGCGGTAGCGCGCCACGGTCGTCTGGTGCGGGGGCGGCGGCCAGAAGGCCGCGATCGTGAAGGTCACAGCGCACCGATCCTGATCCGGCCGGCGTACTGGGCCTGGAGGGCTTCGTTGTGCGCGTCGGCGCCGGGAATGTTGGCTGACAGATAGGTGGGCGGGACCGTTCCAGCGGCGCTGAGCAGGCCGATCGCCTCGGCGACCATGAGCTGTACGGCCAGCGCCGAGGTGATCGAGGAGATGCCGCAGACCGGCCCGTGCCCGGTCTCCAGCACGGCGTCGCCGTACGGGGCGAGGTTGTCGATCACGACGTCGGCCAGTTCGAACAGCCGCAGGCCCGACGGATGCCGCGAGGTGATCATGCTGGTGTGCGCGAGCGATGTGATCGCGATGAGCGGCAGCGAGCGCTCCTTGACCAGCCTGGCCATTTCCACGGTCGAGCCGTTGCCGCCAGAGTTGGAGGCGATCACGAAGGCGTCGGCGGGCTCGATCGTGTGCAGGGCCAGCACCTGGTGTGCGGTGCCCGGATCGCGCTCGGCCAAGGGGTCGACCTCGTCCGGATCCGCACCGCCGAGCACCACGGGGTCGCGCAGGGTGAGCCGGTTGGTCGGGATGAGCCCGCCGGCCCGTCCCGCCACCTCCAGCGCCGCCGCCTCGGAGTGGCCGGTGCCGTAGGCGTGGATCACCCCTCCGGCCCGTACGGCGTCGGCGATCAACGCGCCCGCCTGCCTGATGGCGGGCAGCTGGCCGTCCACCAGCTCGTCCACGCGTTTCCGCACGATGTCGGTGAACGCCATCACAAGATCCATAATTGACTCCTCAACGGTTCATGCCGGCGGTGAGTCCGGCGACGATCTGGCGCGTGGCGAGGACGAAGAGGACGACCAGCGGGATCGTGGTCATCACGAGCCCGGCGAAGAGCGTCCCCCAGTCGTTCTGGAACTCGCCGAAGAAGTGGGTGAGGCCCACGGAAAGGGTCAGCTTGGTCTCGTCGCGCATCAGCACGAGCGGGTAGAAGAAGTCATTCCACAGGGGCACGAACTGGAAGACGACCACGGTCGCCACCGCCGGCCGTACCAGGGGCAGCATCACGTGCCAGAACGTCGCGAACGGCCCTGCGCCGTCGAGCGAGGCGGCCTCGTCGAGCTCGTGCGGAAGCTGGCGGAAGAACGCGGTGAGCACGAAGACGTTGAACGGGATCGACCCGGCCGCGTAGACGAGGATCAGGCCCACCAGCGAGTCGACCAGGCCGAGGCTCTCCAGCAGGTAGAGCAGCGGCAGCACGCCGAGATGGGCGGGCAGCGTCATCCCGGAGATGAAGTAGGCGGTGAACAGGCCGCGCCCACCGAAGCTGCTGCGCCCCAGCGGATAGGCGGCCAGCAGCGACACCACCGCGCCGAGCAGCACCGCCGAGACGACGACGATGACCGAGTTGAAGACGTAGGTGGAGAATGAGGCCTCTGTCCACGCCTTGACGTAGTTGCCCAGCGGTAACCCGTTGGGCAGGCCGAGCGGGTCGTCGAAGATCTCGCTGGTCTGGCGGAACGAGCTGAGCACCATGACGATCAGCGGCGTCATGGACAGCACGGCGTACCCCCACAGGAGCGCCTTGATCGAGAGCGTCTTCACGACCTCCTCCTCAGGACGCGTTCGAGCAGGAGGGTCGAGCCGAAGATGAAGGTGAACATGAAGACCGCCAGGGCCGAGGAGGTGCCGAGGGCGTTGACGTCGCCCGAGGCGAACGCCGCCCGGTAGAACAGCAGGCCGAGTACGTCGGTCGCGCCGGCGGGAGCACCGTTGGACCCGCCGAGGGCGTAGATGAGAGCGAAGGTGTTCATGCTGCCGATGAAGCTGAGGATGGTGATCGTGGCCATCGCCGGGCGCAGCAGTGGCAGCGTGATGTGCCAGAAGACCTCCCACGAAGTCGCCCCGTCGGTCCTGGCCGCCTCGCCGTACTCCTGGGGGATGCCGCCGAGGGCGGCGCTGAAGAGCAGCATCGGGAAGCCGACCCACTGCCAGGAGGTGATCAGGATGACGGTCGGCAGCGCGGTCGACGGGTCGCCGAGCCACGGCATGGCCAGCCCCGCCGGCCGCAGCAGCGCGTTGACCGGCCCGAACGTCGGGCTGAGCAGCAGCGTCCACAGATAGCCGATGACCAGCGGGTTGACCAGGTACGGCAGCGCGAACATGGTCTGCAGCGCCCGTTTGCCGCGCCGCACCCGCGACAGGGCGAGGGCGAAGGCGAGACCGAGCGTGTTCTGCACGAGCATCGTCCCGGCGAACAGCAGGGCGTTGTGGCCGAGCGCCGACAGGAGTTGGTCCAGGAACTGCCCGGTGAGCAGCCCCGCGTAGTTGGCGAAGCCGACGAAGGTGTCGCGCAGCGTGCCCTTCCAGGAGAACACGCTGTAGGTCAGGCCGGTGAAGAGCGGATAGACGACGAAGAGGGAGTACAGCACGAAGGCGGGGATCAGGAACAGGTAGGACGATCCCCGCCGGGTGATCAGAGCCATGTGGAAACGCTCTTGTCGAGCTGTGCCGCCGCCTCCTGGGCGGTGATCCTGCCCAGCAGCATCTCCTGCAGCGACTTGGAGAACACGGTCTGCGAGGAGGGGTTGCCGTAGGCGAACTCGTTCATGAAGTAGCTGGCGCCGTGCTGCTCGAATCCGGTGGCGACCTCGTTGAGCAGGGCGTCCTTGGGCTTGACGCCCGGCACGGCGGAGAAGATGCGCAGGGTGTCGGTGTAGAGCTGGCCGTAGTCCTTGCTGGCCAGCCACGCCGCGAACTTCAGTGCCTCGGCCTTGTGCTTGGTCTTGACGTTGATGCCGTAGGAGCCGTCGGTGAAGCCGGGCATGAGGCCCTGGCCCTTCTGGGTCGGCGGGGTGAAGACGCCCAGGTCGACGTCCTTGGCGTTCTCGCCGAAGAAGTTGAGCTCCCACAGGCCGCCGGGGAACATGGCCGCCTTGCCGGAGGAGAACAGGATCTGCGCGTCGGTGTAGGAGACGCCCGCCACGTCGTCGGGGAAGTACGGCTTGAGCTTGTTGAGCTTGTCGATGCCCGCCACGAAGGCCGGGTCGGTGAACTTCTTCTGCTTGGCCTTGACCGCCTTGAGGAAGTCGTCGCCGCCCCAGTCGGCGGTGCCGAAGATGCCGGCCACGATGGGCAGCATCCAGTCGTCCTTGCCGCCGAACGCGAACGGGACGATCTTCTTGGCCTTCAGCTTCTCGGCGGCCGCGATCATGTCGTCCCAGGTCTGGGGTGGGGTGATGCCGTTGTCGGCGAAGATCTTCTTGTTGTAGATCACCTGCAGGGTCTGGATGGCGAACGGCACGCCGTACACCTTGCCGTCCTTGTCGCCCTTGGCGGAGCGCAGCACGCCTTCGTTGAAGTCCTTCAGGCCTGGTACGTCGCTCGTCTCCAGCGGCAGCAGCCTGCCCGCCTCGACGAGCGGCTGCAGGTTGGCGCCCGCGCGCAGCCAGGCCAGGTCGGGGCCGCTGTCTCCGGCGAGGCCCGTGGACAGGATCGTGTCGTACTCGGTGGCGGTGGTGAAGGAGCGGGCGTCGATGTCGACGCCGGGGTGGAGCTTCTCGTACTCGGCGAACATCTTGTCGTAGTTCGCCTCGGGTCCCCATCCCCAGACGGAAAGGGTGATTTTGTCGGTCTTGTTCGAGGCGGTGCTGCTTGGGGCGCACGCGGTGACGGCGAGGAGGAGGGCGGCCGTGAGGGGGGCCAGTCGCATGGGGGCTCCTGGGTCAGCGTTGGGGCAGGCGGTGCTTGGTGACCGCCTCCGTGGCGGCGGTCAGCAGGTGGTTGCTGGTCTGGTGGGTGCGCTGGACCACGCCGATGTAGAGGCAGTCCAGGACGAGCATCTGGGTGTGGCGGGCGGCCACGCCGCCGGCGCGGAAGGGGGTGTCCTGTGCGGCGGTGGTCAGCACGATGTCGGCAGCCTCGGCGAGCGGGCTGCGGGGGAAGTTGGTGAGCGCGATCGTGGTGGCGCCGCGCTGTTTGGCGATGGTCAGGGGCTCGACGACCTCGGCCGTCGTACCCGAGTGGGAGATACCGATCGCCACGTCGCGGTGGTCGCGCGCGTTGGCGCTGCATACCGCGCTGTGCACGTCGGTCCACAGGGCGCAGGGCCGGCCGATGGCGTGCAGCCTGAGATGGAGGTCCATGGCGACGCCCGCGCTGCCCGAGACGGCGAAGAAGTCGGTGAACCTGGCCCTGACCAGCGCGTTGACGGCGCGGTCCACGGCCGCGAGATCGAGCTGGGCCGCCGTCTCCTCCATGGCGCGGATGTCGCTGGTCAGCAGGCTGCGCAGCACCATGCTCGCGGGGTCGTCCGGAGAGAAGGCGATGAGCGCCGTGTCGTGCGTGGTCGCCTTGGTGCGTCCGAGCTCCGCCGCCAGCGCCAGCCTTAGCTCTGGGTAACCGGCCAGGCCCAGTTCGCGGCAGAAGCGAGTGATCGTGGTCAGCGAGGTGGCGCAGCGTTCGGCCAGCTCGGTGATGGTGGACGCGGCCACGGTCGCCGGGTCGGCGAGGATCGTCTCGCCGATGCGCTGTTGTGCCGCGGTCAGGGTGGGCTCGATCCCGCGGATGCGAGCGAGGATCCCTGTCGCGGTGGGTGAATTATTCTCAGCTGGCGCAGCCATGTGAGGAAATTTCCCCTACATGCACCTTCGATGTCAAGAGTTCACCTGCTAGCCCGGCTCTGCTATGTGAATGATTCACCAAACGGATCTACGTTGACGTGAGTCTTTACTTTTCCGGGCGGGCCTGTCTACGCTCCCCCGGGACGAACCCCTCCCGAAGGGATGCACATGCGCAACCTTCTCGCCGCGCTCGTGCTCGGCGGCACCGCACTGCTTCCGGCCAGGGCCGACGCGGTCGACATCCAGTTACTCGCGATCAACGACTTCCACTCCGGCTTCCCCTCCAGCTTCGGCATGACCCCGTCCGGCCCGGTGGAGGCAGGGGGCGCGGAGTACCTGGCCGCTCACCTCGACCGCCTGCAGAAGGAGAACCCCGACGGCACGCTGCGGCTGTCCGCCGGAGACAACATCTCCTCCAGCACGCTCAACGCCACCGCGATCCACGACGAGGCCGCCATCGAGGCTCTGTCGAAGATGCGCCTGGACGCCTCCAGCCTCGGCAACCACGAGTTCGACGAGGGACTGACCGAACTGCGCCGCATGGAGAAGGGCGGCTGCCACCCCATCGACGGCTGCGCTCTCCCCGGCTTCAAGGGCGCGTCGTTCCCCTACCTGGGTGCCAACGTGGTCGACACCACGACGGGCAAACCCGCCTTCGCGCCCTACATCGTCAAGGAGCTGAAGGGCGTCAAGGTCGGCGTCATCGGGCTCGACTACAAGAACGCGCTGCGCGAGGCCCCCGGCCCGACCACACCGCTGGACATCAAGGACGAGGCCGAGACGGCCAACGCCTACGTCGCCGAGCTCAAGGCCAAGGGCGTGCGCACCATCGTCGTCCTGATCCACCAGGGTGGCGGGCAGAGCGGCGGCGGCCTGCCCAATCAGTGCAACAACCTGAGCGGTGCGATCAAGGACATCGTCGCCAAGCTCGACCCCGAGGTCGACGCGGTGATCTCCGGCCACACGCACAACCCCTACATCTGCACGATCAACGGCATCCCCGTCACGCAGACCTCGGGTCACACGCGCGAACTCACCCGGATCAAACTCACGATCGACCCCGCCACCGGCAATCCGACGTCGTCCGCGGCTGAGAACATCACCGTCACCCACGACATCAAGCCCGACGCGGAGATCGCCGCGCTGCGCCGCAAGGCGGACGAGATCGGCCAGCGCCTGCTTGATCGGCCCGTCGGCCTGCTCAGCCGCGACCTCACCCAGGTCAGGAACACCGCGGGCGAGTCCACGATCGGCCACGCCCTGGCCGACGCCCGGCTCTTCGCCACGTCACCGGCCGACAAGGGCGGCGCCCAGATCGCCATCCAGCCCCCGTACGGCGGAGGCATCGCCGGTGACCTTCTCGTCCAGCCGTACGGCAACAACATGCCGAACCTGGTCACCCACGGTCAGGCGCTGCGGGTGCAGCCGTTCAGCAACATGCTGGTCACCATGACCCTGACGGGAACCCAGGTGGAAAGGCTGCTGGAGCAGCAGTGGTGCGGCCAGGGCACCGCCCGCGTCCTCGGCGTGTCCAAGGGCCTCACCTACACCTACGACAACGCCAAACCGGCCTGCGACAAGATCGACCCGGCGACCATCAAGCTCAACGGCGCCGTGGTCGACCCCGCCGGCAAGTACCGCCTGACGGCCAACTCCTTCATCGCCAACGGCGGCGACGGGTTCAGCGTCCTGACCGAGGGCACCGAGCGGGTGGAGAAGGTCCGCGACATCGAGGCGTTCGAGTCCTACATCCGCGCCAACACCCCCCTGCAGGTGCCCGCACTCGGACGCATCTCCCGGCTGAACTGAGAGCTCCTGACCGATGAGAGGGCGGCGCCACTGCCGCCCTCTCATTCCATCTGGGTGGTTCCGGCTCTGTCAGTCCAGGATGGGGAAGTTGGCGCGGAAGGTGCCGTAGGGATCGCGCCGGCGCTTGATCTCGCGCAGCCGGGCCAGAGTGTCGGCGGGGTCGCCACAAGGTCGAGGATCCGAGATCCGAGTAAAGTGACGGACGCATACAATGATCGCGTCCGTTACGGATGTGTCAGTACGGGCGCCATGGCGATCCGGTGGGCGGTGTTGATGGCGGGGCTCGATCTTCAGTTCCAAGCGCTCGACGACGGTCAGACGGTCACGCGTGAGCTGTCCAAGGACTACTACGAGGCTGCGGGTGGCTATCCGGCCGCGGCAGCCGACTCCCTGATGTTCGGCAAGCTCGACAGCGCGTCCGCGCTGGCCACTCTGCTCGACCGGGTCGAGACCATCACGAGCGACGACCTCGAGTATGCCCACCGCCGGCTCGACGGCGTCAAGGCGGGCCTTGAGGAGGTACAGATCAACGTCCGCAAGGCGAACAAGGCCAGCGAAGTGGGGGCGGCCTGATGGGCGCGACCGAGACCGTGAACGGGCTGCCCGGCGGCGGCGACAGGCTGGCCGGCATCCTGCAGACGGTCAGCGGCAGCCCCAGCACCATCCGCGACCTTGCCAAGCGCTGGCGCGGCACCGCCGGTACGGTCAACACCGGCACCGGCCGGCTCGACACCGCGGTCAAGAACATCAACACCGGCTGGGAGGGCGCCTCGGCCGACGAATTCACGAAGTACATGCGCCGCTACCACGTCGCCGGCGAGGCCCTTCACGACGTCCTCACCGGCTGTGCGGGCACCCTCGACTCCGTCGCGGAGGTGATGGAGACGACCCACTCCAAGGTCAACGGGCTCTGCGAGGGCGTGCTGGAGCGGGTCCGCTCGTTCCGGAAGGCGAACCCCGAGGCGTCCGACGAGGACTTCGACGAGGCGATCGCGCCCGTGGTCGGCAAGGCCGTCAAGGACGCCGAGACCCACCTCGCGACCGCGAACAGGCTCGTCGGCGAGGCCGAAGACACGATCAGGAAGAAGATCACGGCGAAGCAGGTGACGTTCAAGGGCATCAAGCAGGCGAGCGACGACGCGTTCGGCATGACCAACTGGCAGCCGACCCCTGTCCCCTCGTGGGCGACCACCACGCTGGCGAGCGCCAACGGCGGCGGCTCCGGTGCGTCGCCCGCGTCCTACTCGAGTTCCGCAGGCGGGTCCGGTACGTCCACGGCGTTCTCGGGTGGCGGCGCCGCGACGCCGGTGCCGTTCGTGACGGGCAACGGCACCGGGGCCGACATCGTCGCCGCCGCCCGGCAGCACCTCGGCAAGCCGTACATCTGGGGCTCCAACGGGCCGTCGTCCTTCGACTGCAGCGGCCTCGTGTACTACGCGATGAACCAAGCCGGTATCAAGATCGGCGACGCCACCGCCGAGGTGTACCAGGCCAGCGGCGAGGCCGTCACGGGCCAGCCGCAGGTCGGCGACCTCGTCTTCTTCGGCCAGCCCGCCCATCATGTGGGCATCTACGTCGGCGACGGCCAGATGATCCACGCCCCGCGCCCCGGCGACGTGGTCAAGGAGTCCTCGGTCGCGAGCAACGGGGGCCCCGTCACGTACCGCCGCTTCACCTGACCGGGCCCGGCCACGCGGGCTCGTCCTCCCAGCGACGCCCGGCAGGACGGATCACGTCGACGGGAAGCGGATCCCGACCACCCCCGGCCTGGTCCGATACGTCGACGACCGGAAGGAGCGGCTTTCCACGTCGGCCGCTCGACGCCGACACCCGACACCCGACACCGAGGGCCTGCTCCTGCTCACGAACGACGGCGAGTTGGTCCACCGGCTCACCCTCCACGTCACGGAGTGATCAAGGTGGACTGGGCCAAGGTGCCGGCCCGATCATGGGCAACCGCGCAAGCGGTAGTTGCACCGTGACGCGGAGCCCGCCGGCGGGGCGGGGAGTGAGGGTGAGGGTTCCGTTGTGTGCTTGGGTGATGCTTTTGACGATTGCCAGGCCGAGGCCGACACCTGCGTGGTCGGTGCGTATGCGTTCGGTGCCGCGCTGAAACGGCTCGACGAGCGTGGAAACTAACTGTGGGGCGAGCCTCTCGCCGGTGTTCTCGACAGTGAGCACCACAGTCTTGGGGCGAACGTTGGTCGTGACCCACACGGTGCCCCGTTCAGGCAGGTTGTGGACGATCGCGTTGTGCACGAGGTTCGTCGTCATCTGCAGCAGGAGCTCGCGTGAGCCGATGGTGGGGGTCATGTCGCCGGTGGTCTCAATGGTGAGGCCGCGCTTTTCTGCGAGGGGGAGGAGTGTTTCGGTGGCTTCTTCCGCGATGAGGGACAGGTCGACGTTTAGTCGGGTGAAGGACCGTTGGTCGGCGCGGCTGAGCAGGAGCAATGCTTCAGTGAGGTCGATCGCTCGGGTGTTGACGGCGTGGAGACGGTCGACAAGTTCGCCGGTGTCGCGGCTCGGATCGTTGCGGGCCACGTCGAGAAGTGTCTGCGTGATCGCCAGTGGGGTGCGCAGTTCGTGGGAGGCGTTGGCTGCGAATCTCTGCTGTTCGGCGACGTGTGCTTCGAGCCGTACGAGCATGGTGTCGAAGGCGTCGGCGAGTTCGCGGAACTCGTCTCTGCGGCCCGGTAGCCGGATTCGGTGGGAGAGTGATCCGTTCGCGGCCATGCGGGTAGCGTCCGTGATGCGGGTCAGCGGGGCGAGCACGCGGCCGGCGAGAATCCATCCTCCCAGGAGACCGAATATCAGCAGGAACGCCGACACGATGGCCACGACCGGAGCGAACGAACGCAGGATGACGGAGCGGTTGACTATCAAGTCACCGGTGGTGTGGATCGCATCATCGGGTAGGCCTTGCAGGAAGTAGGCCAACAGGGCGGCGAGGAGCAAGGCGCCTGCGAGCATGAGGAAGCCGGCGTAGCTGAGGGTGAGTTTGAGGCGAACGCTCAAACCCGAGGGTCTATCCACGGTTCCCTCCCTCGCGCCCGGTGTCTGGTTGAGTGCTGATGCGGTAGCCGACGCCGGCCACGGTGGCGATGATCCCGGGTTCGCCGAGCCGTTTGCGCAGTGCCGAGACCGTGATGCGCACGGCGTTGGTGAACGGGTCGGCGTTCGCATCCCACGCTCGTTCCAAGAGGTCTTCTGCGCTGACGACACCGCCTTCGGCAGCGACGAGGACTTCGAGCACGGCGAACTGTTTCCGGGTGAGCGCGACGTAGCGCCCGTCGCGGTAGACCTCGCGGCGGAACGGATCCAGCCGCAGGCCGGCGATCTCTCGCACGGGTGGTCTGTTGTGGGCGCGCCTGCGGTCGAGTGCTCTGAGACGGAGCACGAGTTCTTTGAGTGCGAAGGGCTTCGTGAGGTAGTCGTCGGCGCCGAGTTCGAACCCGGAGGCCTTGTCGTCGAGCCGGTCGGCAGCGGTGAGCATGAGGATGGGCATGCCGCTGCCGGAGGCGACGATGCGTTCGGCGATCTCGTCGCCGGAGGGGCCGGGGATATCGCGGTCGAGGACGGCGATGTCGTAGGCGGTGGTGCTCAGCAGTTCCAGAGCGGTGTCACCGTCACCGGCGAGGTCGGCGGCGATCGCTTCCAGGCGTAGGCCATCGCGGATGGCCTCTGCCAGAAAGGGTTCGTCCTCGACGATCAACACACGCATACTCTCGAGGCTACGAGCCGGAGCATATCGTCGGCATATCGAGAACCACATACGTGCTGGCAACACCACGCTGCCTTGACTGGAGGCATGACCTACAGCGGACCAGCACGAACAGCAGCCCGCGGTAACCGATCGACCATCCTCGCCGCCCTTGTAGTCCTCAGCGTGGCGCTTGTCGGTGTCGTCGTTCACCAGTCGCTGGCGTCCTCGGCCGCATCACCCATTGACATTCTTCACGGCGACCGCCGTGGTGCACTTGGCGAGGCAGATGGCGCCGTCCCTGACGGCGTGACGGTCTTCGCTGACGAAATTCCGGCCGTGGCCAACCTTGACCCCGATCTGCTCGGTGCCCTGCGCCAAGCTGCAACTGATGCCGCGGACGACGGGGTCGAGTTCGTCGTCAACAGTGGCTGGCGTTCCCCGGAGTACCAGGAACAACTACTCCACGAGGCGGTCTCGGAGTACGGCTCAGAAGAGGAAGCTGCCCGATGGGTGGCCACCGCGGACAAGTCTCTTCACGTGTCGGGGGACGCGGTCGACATTGGGCCCTCCGATGCCGCGGCGTGGCTGTCCGAGCACGGCGCCGAGTACGGGCTGTGCCAGATCTACAGCAACGAACCCTGGCACTACGAACTGCGCCCCGAAGCCGTCGATGACAGCTGCCCGCCCATGTATGCCGACCCTACGCACGATCCGAGGATGCAGCAGTGACCAGCACGCTCGGCATATCCCAGCCCAGATCCGTCGACCTCCTACCGCCGAGCATCCGCCCGGGCGGCTGGAGAAGGGACACGCTCGATTGCCGGCCACGGTGGTGGACACGGTGACGGTGCGGCGGGCACCGGTTCGACGGCAAGGGCGTCGGCATGCGGCCCGTGGCGCTGCGCCCGGCCACGCGCAAGGCCGCCGCCGCACCCGCCTGATTCACCCAGTCTCTGCAGAAGAGCTACACCCATCACCACACGAGGGGAGAAAGCATGAGGAGAAAACTACGGCCGCTGGCCGCCCTTGCCATGGTCGCCCTGATTGGCGCGGGCTGTTCCAACGCATCCGCCGAGAACGGCGGCAGCGGCGGCAACAAGAACGCCACCAATCGGGATAAGGCGGTGAGGTTCGCCGAGTGCATGCGGGAGAACAGCGTCAGAGACTTCCCGGACCCGAACGCGTCGGGCGAGTTCACCTATGGGATAAAGCTGGGCTCGTCGTTGGACCCGAGGTCCGCGGTGTGGAAGAAGGCCATCGGCGCGTGTAAGGACCTGCAGCCACCGGGCTTCATGAGCGGCCGAAAGGCGAGCGCCCAGGAGATGGGGGCGCGCCTCAAGTTCGCCGCGTGCATGCGCGAGAACGGCGTGAAGGACTTCCCGGACCCCACCGAGAACGGGCCCCTCATCAATCTGCAGCATGCTCAGAGCATTCCGGGGTTCACGGCCGCCATGCAGAAGTGCCGCGATCTCTTGCAGGGCGGACTGGGGGGCCAGTGAAGCGAAAGACTTGGGTGCTGTCCGGAGCGGCCGTCCTGGTTGCGGTCACCGGCGCCGTGGCCGTCACGGTCTACCCGACCCTGGCCACGTCCAGTGCTGAGCAACCGACTTCGGCCGTACAGGGGCCGCCGGCGAACACCGTGAAGGTGGAGAAGGGGAAGCTCTCTTCCACGGTCTCCCAAGATGGGACTCTGACCTATCAGGCGCGATCGGACGGCTCGCCGTTCTCAGCGATAAACCAGGCCCGCGGGATATACACCAAGCTGCCCGATGAAGGCGACAAGGTCGACTGCGGCGACGTGTTCTATCGGGTGGACGACGACCCGGTGCTGCTGCTGTGTGGCACGGTCCCGGCCTACCGCGACCTGGGCAGAGGCGATAAGGGCAAGGACGTCAGTCAGCTCAACTGGAACCTGCGCAAACTCGGCTACGACGCCGACGCCGACGACAACGTTTTCACCTGGAAGACGGAGAAGGCTCTCAGGGAGCTCCAGGACGACAAGGGCCTTGACGAGACCGGAGAGCTTGATATCGATGATGCGGTCTTCCTGCCCAAGTCGGTGCGGATCTCCAAGGTGACCGGCAAGTTCGGTGGACCCGCCCAGCCGGGTGCACAGGTCGCGCAGGCCACATCCGACACGCTGGAGGTGCAGGTTGGCCTCGAGGCGTCGCAGCAGGGTGAGGTGAAGAAGGGCGACCGTGCACAGATCACCCTGCCCGGCAACAAGTCGGTGACGGGAAAGGTGGACCGGCTCGCGAGAGTCGCCCAGACCGCTGGGAAGGACGACAACGCCGGGGACGCGACCATCCCGACCTACATCACGCTCGACAAGCCAGAGGAGGCACGCGGGCTCGACAGGGCCCCGGTCCAGGTGGAAATCACGGCCAAGGGGGTGGAGAGCGCCCTGAGCGTACCGGTCACCGCGCTCGTCGGGAGATCCGGCGGCGGATTCGCGGTCGAGGTCGTGCGCGACGGCGGGCGACGCGAACTGGTCGCTGTGGAACTGGGCCTGTTCGACACCGCAAAAGGACGAGTCGAGGTCAAAGGCGATCTTGACGAAGGCGATCAAGTGGTGGTGCCGTCGCTATGAGTGGCGAATCAGTTCTGGAACTGGATGGGGTGACGAAGGTCTACGGCGAGCAGCCGCCGGTGCCCGCCCTCCGGGGGGTGTCCTTCTCCGTACGGCGGGGCGAGCTGGTGGCCATCGTCGGGCCCTCCGGGTCGGGCAAGTCCACGCTCCTGCACGTCATGGGGACGCTGGAGCAGCCCAGCAGTGGCGTGGTCCGGATCGGTGGGGTCGACGCGGCGCGGCTGAGCGACCGCGACCTGTCGCTGCTGCGGGCCCGGGAGATCGGGTTCGTCTTCCAGCAGTTCTTCCTGGCCGAGCATGCCACGGTGCGCGAGAACGTCGCCGACGGACTGCTCTACGCCGGCGTCCCCGCCGCCGAGCGGTACAGGCGCGCGGATGAGGCGCTCGAACGGGTCGGCCTCTCCGAACGCGCGACATTCAAGCCCACCAAGCTCTCCGGAGGGCAGCGGCAGCGGGTTGCGATCGCCCGGGCCCTCGTCGGGCGTCCGGCGATCGTTCTCGCCGACGAACCGACCGGGAACCTCGACAGCACCACCGGCGCATCGATCATGGAGCTCATCCGCGAGCTCAACGCCGCCGGCGCCACCATCATCATGATCACGCACGATGCGGGCCTCGCCGATCAGCTGCCTCGCCAGATCCGGGTGCTGGACGGCCAGGTGGTCTCCGATATCGGCGTCCTTGTGGCACCCATGGACGGTGCGGGGACGAAGGGAGGGGTGCTATGAGTGGCAAGGGCGGACGATTGGGGCTGAAGGACGGGCTGCGGGTGACGAGTGTCGGGCTGCGCGCCCGGCCGCAGCGCGCCGCGCTGTCCGCGCTCGGGATCGCGATCGGAACGGCAGCGATCGTGGGGGTCCTCGGGTTGTCGTCCTCCTCGCAGGCCGGGCTGCTCGCGGAGATCGACCGGCTCGGCACGAACATGCTGACCGTCGAAGCCGGCCAGAGTCTCACCGGGCAGGAGTCGAAGCTGCCCCTCGAAGCGCCGGCGCGGATCACACACCTGGACAACGTCCAACTGTTGGCACACACCGGCCTGATGAAGGACGAGAAGGTCTACCGGAGCTCGATGATCCCGGAGGGCAACTCCGGTGGCCTCCAGGTGCGGGCCACCAGCCTGAACCTGCTGTCCGTGCTCAACACCGGCGTCGCACGCGGCAACTGGCTCAACGAGGGCACGGCCCGCGGGCCGGTCGCGGTGCTCGGTTCGGCCGCCGCGGAACGGCTGGGCATCGACCGGGTCCAGCCCGATCAGCGGATCTGGCTGGGAGGCCAGTGGTTCAGTGTCGCGGGCACTCTGAAGCCCTCACCGCTGGAGCCCGACATCGACAACAGCGCCTTGATCGGTTATTCGGCAGCCCAGAAGTTTCTCGGCTACGTCAGCATGGTCCGCGGCGAGGGGAAGGCCGGCCCGCCGAGCTCGATCTACGTGCGCGTCGCCACCGGTCAGGAGGCGGCGGTGCAGTCGGTGCTCGCGCAGACCGCCAACCCTGAAGCACCGAACGAGGTGAAGGTAAGCCAGCCGTCCGACGCGCTCACCGCCCGGGCCGCTGCGGCGGGGGCGTTCGACAGCCTCTTTCTCGGGCTCGGGGTGGTGGCACTGATCGTAGGTGCCGTCGGTGTCGCCAACATCATGATCATATCGGTTCTGGAACGCCGCTCGGAGATCGGCCTCCGCCGCGCCCTTGGTGCGACGAAGGGCCAGATCCGGACGCAGTTCCTCGGTGAGTCGATCCTGCTCGCCGTCATCGGCGGCGTCGTCGGCGTGCTGGCCGGGGCCGCGGCAACGGCCGTGTACGCCAGCTCGAAGAGCTGGGCCGTGGTGATCTCCGTCGAGGCGTGGTCGGGCGGCATCGCCTCGGCCATTCTGATCGGCGCGTTCGCTGGCCTGATGCCGGCCGTTCGAGCGTCTCGGATGCCGCCTACCGTGGCATTGCGAACGGTATGAGCGGGAAGTGGATCTCTACCGAGAGGCCACCCTGCGGCCGCGCGTTCGCGGTGAGCGTGGCGTCGATGGCGATGGCGATGGCGATGGCGCGGACGATGGCTGCTCCGCCGAAGGTGCCAGCTTCTCCAGCGTCGTTGGGTCGATCATCGGCCTCCGGGATGCGCACAGCCCGTTCACGGCATCCACGATCAGCAGGCCTTGACGCAGGGTGAGCGGAGGCATCGCCGTCATCGGATGGCACGTGCCCGGACGGCGTGCAGCGCCTTCGTCAACGTTTCGGCGGTGGGGGCGCGTTCTGGATCGATGAGGCGCTGCATGATCAGTCCCGTCAGCAGGGTCAGGTAGAAGGCGCCGACTGCCCGCTGCGTCGCTTGGGGCAACGTCGCCTCGCCGAGCCAGTGGGCCAGTTCCAGGCGGGCGGTCTCCTGGGCGTCGGCCAGCGCTTGTCGCAGCCGTGGTCGGCGCTCGGCCTGGGCGAAGACCTCGATATTGGCCACGAAGACGGGGCGGTGCAGGTCGAGCAGTTCGATCGCCCGCTGCCACAGGGTCTCGTACCCCTCGCTTGGCAGGTCGTCCGCCAGAGATTGGCGCAACTTGTCGGCCCAGTCGGTGGTCGCCTCGATCATGGCCTCGACCAGCAGCGCGTCCTTTGAGCCGAAGTGGTAGCCGATGGAGGCCAGGTTGGCGCCGGAGGCCCTGGCGATGTCGCGGGCCGTTGTGTGCGCGTAGCCGCGTTCCTGCAGGCAGCGTTTGGCGCCGTCGATCAGCTTGTCTCGCTCTTTCATGCCGCCACCTTATCCAAACATCTGTCACAAACATATGTTTTGTACAGACGTTCCAAACGCGTGTATGGTCAGCGGCATGGCACAAGCAACCGCAACGGGCACGGCCGCGAGCGACTTCAGCCACCTGTCCAGACGCATCAGGCAGGCTGGGCTCCTCGACCGCCGCCCCCGCTTCTACCTGGTACGGCTCAGCGCAGTGGCAGGTCTCTACCTGGCAGGCTTGGCGCTGTTCTTCTGGCTCGGCGACTCCTGGCTCCAGGCACCGCTGGCCGCCTACTTCGCGATCGTCTTCGCCCAGGTCGCCCTCGTGCTGCACGACCTGGCACACAGGCAGATCTTCCTCGTCCGAGGACCGAGCGAGGTCCTCGGACGCCTCGGCGGCAACCTCGGGATCGGCCTCAGCTACGGCTGGTGGATGAACAAGCACACCCGCCACCACGCCAACCCCAACCACGAGGACCTCGATCCAGACGTCGTGCCCGACGTCCTGGTGTGGTCACAGGAGCAGGCACGCGACAGCCGCGGGCTGGCCCGGCTCATCGGCGGCAGACAGGCGTTCCTGTTCTATCCGCTGCTGCTGCTGGAGGGACTCAACCTGCACCTGGGCGGCGTACGCGCGCTGCGGCAGCCCTGGATGAAACACCGCTTCCTGGAAGGCGCACTGCTGCTCGCCCACTTCGCCCTCTACCTGGGCGCGCTGGCCTGGGTGCTGTCACCGGGCAAGGCCCTGGTCTTCTTCGCCGTGCACCAGGGGCTGTTCGGGGTCTACATGGGCTGCGTCTTCGCCCCTGGCCACAAGGGCATGCCGACGCTGACCGGAGAGGCCACTCTGGACTTCCTGCGCAAGCAGGTGCTCACCACCCGCAACGTGCGCGGCGGCCGGTTCATCGACATCGCCATGGGCGGGCTCAACTACCAGATCGAACACCACCTGTTCCCCAACATGCCCACCCCCAATCTGCGCCTGGCACAACCCATCGTGCGGGCTTACTGCCGTCAGCTCGGCCTGCCGTACCACGAAGTCGGTTTCGTGGCCTCCCACGGCGAAGCCCTTCGTCACCTGCACCACGCTGGTGCTCCCCTCAGGAAGAAAGGCCGCCCATGAAAGCCGGACGCAAGCAGTGGATCGGTCTGGCCGTCCTGGTCCTGCCAGTGCTTCTGATCTCCGTCGACCTGCACGTGCTGTCATACGCGCTGCCGTTCATCAGCGCCAGCCTGGCACCGAGCGGTTCCCAGCTGCTGTGGATCATCGACATCTACCCGTTCATGCTGGCCGGACTCCTGCTGCCGATGGGCACGCTGGGGGACCGGGTCGGACGGCGACGGCTGCTGATGGCCGGGGCGGCCGCGTTCGGCGCCGCCTCTGCGGTCGCCGCCTTCTCTCCCAACGCGGACCTGCTCATCGCCACCCGAGCTCTGCTCGGGGTGGGCGGAGCCACGCTGATGCCCTCGACACTGTCGCTGATCCGCAACATGTTCCACGACGACGGCCAGCGCCGGATCGCCATCTCCATCTGGACCGGCGCGTTCGCCGGCGGCGCCATGTTGGGTCCGCTGATGGGCGGCGCGCTGCTGGAGCACTTCTGGTGGGGTTCGGTGTTCCTGGTCAACCTGCCGGTGATGGCGCTGCTGCTGATCCTGGCACCGCTGCTGCTCCCTGAGTCGCGTGACCCGCACCCGAGCCGGTTCGACCTGCTCAGCGTGGGCTTGTCGCTGGCGGCGATCCTGCCCACGATTTACGGCATCCAGCACATCGCCCAGGAAGGCTTCGGATGGCTGCCGGTGCTGGCCATCGCGACCGGCCTGGCGCTGGGGGTCGCCTTCGTACGCCGCCAACGCTCGATGCCCGATCCGATGCTGGACGTGCGCCTGTTCAGCAGCCGCGCATTCACCGCCGCCATCAGCGCCAACACCCTCGGCGTCTTCGCCATGGTCGGCTCCAGCCTCTTCACCACCCAGTACCTGCAGATGGTCATGGGTGCCCGGCCGCTCATCGCCGGCCTGTACGCGCTGCCCTCGGCGGGTATGGCGATGCTCACCGCGGGGCTGGCTCCCATCCTGGTACGCAAGATCCGTCCCGGGCTGGTCGTCTGCGCCGGACTGCTCGTCGGCGCCGGTGGGTTCGCGCTGCTGTCCAGGCTGGACGTGACCGGCCAGGCCGGCCTGCTGATCGCCGGGATCATGCTGATGGCCGGTGGTGTCACCCTCGTCCTGACCGTCTCCTCCGACCTGATCATCGCCACCGCTCCGCCGGAGCGAGCGGGCTCGGTGGCAGGACTGTCACAAGTGGCCACCGAGTTCGGCGGCGCGCTCGGCATCTCCCTGCTGGGCAGCATCGGCACCGCCGTCTACCGGGGACACCTCAGCGACACCGATGCTCCCGCATCGGCGCTGGACACCCTGGGCGCCGCTCTGGCAGCGGCGCGACATCTGCCGGATCCGGCGGGCATCACCCTGGCCGCCGCGGCCCGCGAGGCCTTCACTCAGGGCCAGCACTACGCCATGATCGCGGCAGCCGCGGGTCTGTGCCTGATGGCGATGCTGGCGCCGATCATGTTGCGCTCCGTACGGCGTGCGGGCCAGGCAGAACCGCGTCCGGACCGGCCTGGACGGCGCGGCGGCCAGCACGTGATGCGGTAGCCGGGGCCCTCAGGTGGTGGCCGCCTCGGCGACCGACCGGATACCGACCGTGAGGTCGTGAGCCGTCGGGGCGTTGTCCGGATCAATGCGCCACCGCACCAGCAGGCCGATGAGCAGCGTCAGCAACACCTGCGCACCCGCCTTGTCCTCCTGTGGTAGCCGCTTGCCCAGCTCCCTCTGGGCAAGCGCCTGCCCCTCCGCCAGATGGGAGCGCACTTCGGGAAGATGGGCCGCCTGCGCCAGCGTGTCGACGTTGGCCTGCCACACCATCGGATTGGTCCGGAAGGATTCGATCAATTCCGTCCAGAACGCTTCGAACCACTCCTGGGAATCGCTGGGGAACGACTTGAGGATCTCCCTGACCGCTTCCCCGGTCGTCTCGATCATCGCCTGGGTGAGCAGGGCGTCCTTAGAGCGGAAGTGATAATTGATCGCGGCGAGGTTGCTGCCGGAGACGGCGACGATGTCGCGGACCGTCGTGCGTGCGTATCCGCGCTCGGACAGGCACTGCTTGGCCGCGGCCAGCAAATCCTCAGGGACTCCCATGCGGGCGATCTTACCAGCGCTGCAAACAATCGTTTCAAACATCCGCTTGGCTTCGCCGGTTCACGTATTCGGCACGGTAGCGACCGTGAAAGCGGTCCTACCCGGCATGCGGGAACGGCGTGGCGGCCACATCTTCGTCATCACCTCGATGGGCGGGCATACCACCTTCCCCGGACTGGCGTTCTACGAAGGCAGCAAACACACCCTGGAAGGCATCACCGACACCCTCGCCCAAGAGGTCACCCAGTTCGGCGCAGGCCGGGGACAACGCGCGGCATCGCAGCGAGGGCCCCGCCAACGCGATCATGGTGACGGTCGGGGAGTTCCTCCCGCCAGCTGTCCCGTCTCGATCGGTGTGTCACATCGATGGCGACGGGACAGGCGCCATCCCCTAGAAGCTCATATTGGTGGGCTACCCCCGGCGATTGCCGGTCTAGTCGTTGTCCTGGGCGATGAACTCGGCGTAACCGTCCGCGTCCCAGTTGAATTCGGACTTGGGTTTGTGGTCATGGATCTCCATCTCAAAGAGCCAGCCCTCGCCGTAGGGGTCGCTGATGAGTAGCTCCGGAGTGTTGGCGAGCTCGGTGTTGACGGCGACGACTTTCGCCTCGACTGGTGCGCAGAAATCGCTCCAATCCTCGTCAGGAGCAGCATCCCCGTCCTCCCATTCCTCGTCAGAATCAGCATCCCCCTCCTGACTCCAACTGACCCGACCGAAGTAGTCACCCAGCTCGACGTAGCTACCTACCTCAGGCAGCTGCACCTGCAGCCCTCTGTCGGGGATCTGACCTGTGAAGAAGGTGGTGAAGCCGACCCTCACCCGGTCACCGGGCTCCTGCAGCTTCCTGTTGCGCTTGAGCCACTCCCCGTTACCCCACATGTGCAGGTCAGCGGCGTACAGGCGATCCTGGGGGTACTCGCTCACTTCTTCCTCCCGTAGAAAGGCAAACCGAACTCTTCTGATCTTCGCCCGGCGGCGTCCGTAGTGTCGAGGAACGAACTCCCAGGCGGCGCGGTGCTGGACGACCGCCCTGGCGACCCCGTAGCGGAAGCAGGTCGCCCGCCTGCGTGATCATGTAGCAGCTTCAGGTGGTCCCGAGAGCCCAGCATTCGAGAAGGCTAGGTGCAGAAATCGGCGATATGGATGATCATGGAGAGGTCATCGCCGCCAGGTCATTCCTCCGGTTCCATGATCCGGAAGCAGGCGACCGCAAAGCACCCTGTCGCGCAAGGAGATTCAGTGTTCGACATCGATTTCTTCCGCCGTTGCGTGACGGCGACCACCGCTGCGGCAACGACGCCGTTACTGGCCCGCAAGAGGCGGGCGAGTCGTTCACCGTGGCCGACGCCCCCAGCGAGGACCGCCACGAGCCCATGCCGAACGTCGCGGAGGGCGCCGGTGGGGAGAAAATCCTGAGCCGCTATCCGGTAGCGCGCATCCAACCGTTCAGCGATATCGGTGTCATGCTGGAACTCGCTGCGCCCGGCATCCGGCACCAGTACGAAGAGCACGCCGACGGGCGGCGCGCCGCGCGCATGTCACAGACACTGGCCCGGCACCGACGACGGCTTCGCCGTTCTGGCCCGGCTCACCGGGCTGGACAGAGCATCCACCGGCGCTCAAGAAGCGGAATGATGGCGCGAACGTGGGCGGCGTAGAAGGAGGCTCTGCGTGACCAAGCCTGCTGATCGTGCCTCCGGAAGTGAACGGTTAGGCCCGCAGAGTGGTCTGCTGCTCATGCGTGCCCTGCCCGGGTTGGACGTGACCGCGGCGGTGATGCTGTCGGCGTTCATGGTCGCGGTCTCGGCCGAGGCTCGCGTTGTCCAACCGGAGGCCCGGCCGATGACAGCGCTCGGGGCGGCGCTGCTGGTGCTGTCCGGGTCCGCTCTTGCCGCGCGGCGGGTGGCCCCGTTGCTGTCGTTCTCGCTCGCGGTGGGTGCAGCGGCGGCCTTTCTGGGGATGCGGTTCGCCGGTTGGCCGGTGTACCTGGGCGCGTTCGCCGGGCTGGGCGTCCTCGTCTCGCAGGTCAGCAGGGCGAGAGTGTGGGTTCCGCTCGCTGCGGTCGGCGGTGGGGTGATCGCGGTCGCCACAGGGCCACCAGAAGGCTGGCATCTGGGCAGGATGCTGGCGGTGGCAGGAGTGTGGACGGTCGTGGCGGTGGTCGCCGCACGATGGGCGCACACCCGCCGGCGACTTGCCGAGCAGGAGGCCGAGGCTCGGGTCGTACGGGAACGGCTGCGGATCGCACGGGAGTTGCACGACGTGCTGTCTCACAGCCTGGCCTCGATCAGCCTGCAGGCCGGTGTCGGGCTGCACCTGGTGGACCAGCAGCCGGAGCAGGCGCGGGAAGCACTGCGCGGGATCCGTCAGATCAGCACCGACGCTCTGGCACAGGCCCGGGCCGCCCTGGCCGTGGTCCGGCAGCCGGGCGAGGAGGCGGCGCCGGGTGTCGCCGATCTGGAGGAGTTGCTGGCGAGCGCACGGGCGGGCGGCCTGAGTGTCGATGCGGACATCGCCGTGGACGGCCTGGCGGTTCCCGACGTGATCGGCTCCACCGCCTATCGGGTGGTGCAGGAGGCGTTGACCAACGTGATGCGTCACGCCGGGGACGGTGTTCACGCGCGGGTACATCTCAGGGGCGTCGGCGATTGGCTGGAGATCGATGTGACGGACGACGGCGTGGCCGCCTTGGGACCGGTGGGCCCTCCTGGTCACGGCTTGCGGGGAATGGCCGAGCGTGTGAGTGCGGTAGGCGGCGAGATGCGTGCAGGGGCGGAGACCGGTGTCGGATTCGCCCTCCATGCCCGCCTGCCGCTGGGAGGGGCGGAGTGAGCGTGCTGCGGGTGGTGCTCGCCGACGATCAGGTCATGATCCGGGCCGGGCTGCGCGCGCTGCTGGCGTCCGAGCCGGACCTGGAAGTGGTCGCCGAGGCCGGGGACGGCTGGCAGGCGCTGGCCGCCGCCCGTACCCAGCGGCCTGACGTGATCGTGATGGACATCCGGATGCCGGTGATGGACGGGCTGCAGGCCACGCGGGCAATCGCGGCGGATCCGGATCTGTCCGGGGTGCGGGTGCTCGTACTCACCACCTACGACGAGGACGAACTGGTCTTCGAGGCCATCAGGGCCGGCGCCGCCGGATTCCTGCTCAAAGACGCCGAACCGACCGAGCTGTTGCGCGGGATCCGGGTGGCCGCGGCCGGAAACAGCCTGCTGGCCCCGCAAGCGGCACGCCGCCTGGTCGCGGCGTTCGCGGCAGGCCCCTCGCCGGCCGGACCGGCCGCGCGAGCCCTGCCGCTCCTCACCGACAGAGAACGGGAGATCGTCGCACTCGTCGGCCGTGGCCTGTCCAACGACGAGATCGCCGAGCAACTGGTGATCAGCCCGGCCACCGCCCGTACCCATGTCTCCCGGGCCATGGTCAAACTCACCGCTCGCGACCGCGCACAGCTGGTCGTCTTCGCCTACGAGGCCGGCTTGGTACGCCCCGGACACTCCGGCTGACGCCTACGTCCGGCTACGTACGCGGACGCTCCCCCGTACGGCGAGGCACGCAGCTGGAAAGCCGCCCACGGACCGGCGACGTGATGAGACCCCGGCCGTCAAGCTGCTGGCATCGGATCCCGACCCCCTCGCCAGGAGGCGACCCACGATGACCTCGACGGCCCTGCTCCAGAACCGCCAGCCCACTCTCCGGCTCGGTGGCCTCGCCATGATCGCCGGTGCGCTGATGATCGCCGTCTTCCGGTTCGCCCACGGCGACCTGCCCGCCGCCGACGCCGGGGCGGCGCTGCACTTCATCAATCACCACCCGTTCTACGCCGGTGTCCACCTCGCCACGGTGTTCGGTGTCCTGCTGTGGACCGCCGGCATTGTCAACCTGACCGACACGCTCACCCACCCCACTGCGGCCGCGCTCGGCCGCCTGGCGCGGGCCGCCGCCCTCATCGGCGCGGCCGTCTTCATCACCGACTTCACCATCGACGGCGTCACCGGCCAGGACCTCGCCCATGCCTACGCCAGTGCCGCGCCGGCCGACCAGCCCCAGCTCGAACACGCCGCACAAACCGCTTTCGCCATGCTGCGCGGCACCTCACTCGTCTCGATCGCCATCCTGTGGGCCGTCCCGCTGATGTTGCTCTCACCCGCCCTGCGCCGCGACGGCTACCCGTCCTGGCTGACCTGGGTCGGCCTGCTCTCCGGCGCGCTGAGCTTCGCGGCGGCCGTCGCGCTGCTGTTCCAGCCTGAGCTCTTCCCCGGCGTCCTGCTGTACGGACTCCTCGCCTCCATCGTCATGCCCCTGTGGAGCATCGCCCTCGGCCTCACCATGTGGCGCCAGGCTCGCATGACCTCCTAGTCGAAAACCGATCCAGGTCGTTCATGGCGTGGCGCCCTGACGTGAGACGTCGGGCAGTGCGCAACCTCAACGGGTGCGCATGCCGGCGCAGCAGACTGTGCTGAGTCCGCTCAGTAGATGCGCCCCGGCGCTGGCGAACGGGAGCGGCGGGACGCAAGCAGACGATGGCATCCAACCCTCCTGTACCGCGTCAAAACGCCGTTGTGACCCTCTGAGCTGTGGTTTGACTGAGTCCGTCAGCGCGGACAAGATCACACCTTGTGCCTTGTTCGCCTGCTCTACCTGATCACGGTCCGGGTGTTCGGCTGGCTGATCTTGCTGGGCCGCAGCCAAGCATCGAAGAACGTCGAGATCATGGTGCTGCGTCACGAGATGGCGGTGCTGCAGCGTCAGGTCACGCACCCGAAGCCGGACTGGGCCGACCGAGCCATTCTCGCGGCGTTGGCCCGGTGGTTACCGAGCGTGCTGCGCGCTCATCGGCTGGTCACTCCGGCGACCTTGCTGGCTTGGCATCGTCGCCTACTTCGCCGGGCCTGGACCTATCCGCAGCGGCCCGGGCGTCCAAGGACGAGTCGGGAGATCCGGGACTTGATCATCCGTCTGTCGCGGGAGAATCCTGCGTGGGGCTACCGCCGGGTGCATGGAGAACTGCTGCGGCTCGGCTACCAGATCAGCGAGGCGACCGTGCGGCGCGTGCTGCGCTCACGCCGCGTCGGCCCGGCGCCCCGAAATCTCGATACTTCCTGGCGGGCCTTCCTACGCGCCCAGGCCAAGGGGCTTCTCGCCTGCGATTTCTTCCATGTTGATAGATCTTTCTGAAGCGCTTGTACGTGTTTGTTCGTGATGGAGGTTCGTACGCGGCGCGTGCACATCCTGGGCGTGACCTCCCACCCGACCGGCGCCTGGACCGCTCAGCAAGCGCGCAATCTCCTGATCGACCTCGGCGAGCAAGCAGCATTGTTCCGCTTCCTCATCCGCGATCGTGACGCCAACGCCGTCTTTGATGAGATCTTTGCCGCCGCGGGCATCATGGTGCTGAAGACGCCACCGCGAACACCTCGGGCGAATTGCTATGCCGAGCGGTGGATCCGTACGGTGCGCGCCGAATGTAGCGACCGCATGCTGATCTACGGTGAACGTCACTTGCGCGCGGTCCTGGACGAGTACGTCGGTCACTACAACGGCCACCGGCCTCACCAGGCGCGAGGGCAACGACCACCTGATCAAGGCGAACAGGTGGCGGTGCCGATGGAAGGCCGGATCGAACGCCGCAAAGTGCTCGGTGGCGCGATCAACGAGTACCGCCGAGCCGCATAAGCCGGGCGGGGAAACCCCAGCTCAGGCTGTACATGCGAGTTTTGAAGCACTACAGGGCGTGCTGCTGGACGCGCCGGTCTCCACGGGGTTCACCGGCGGCCTGATCAAACGCGTCGCTAGGTAACTGGTCTAGCCCTCCGGCAGGTCCGGTGCGATCGGGATTACGAGGTGCGTGCCGCCGACGCCGACGAAAACGGTCTGGTGGGCGACGACGAAGTCGTCCCCGGTCGCCTCGGCGGGGTCGGCCATCGCCTGCGGGTTGCGATCGAAGCGGGGATAGTTGGACGAGGCGATCTGCAGGCGGAGCCGGTGCCCTGCCGGTACCACGTGGGCGATCGAGCCCAGCGGCAGCCGGTAGGACTCCCGCCGCCCGGGTACCAGCGCGACGGCGTCGCCGCCGTGCCGGTAGCGCGCTCGCAGGATGCCATCGACCAGCCCGACCGATCGGCCTGCCGCGTCGACCTCGGTGAGGCGGGCCGTCCAGTCGCAGTCCTCGGCCGAGGAGGCCGCCTCCAGGTGCAGGACCACCTCGCCCGCGATGGTCAGGCCGGTCTCCAGCGGCGCCGAGGTCAGCACGAGCACGTCGTCGCGTGCCTCGATCGCGGCCTGGTCCTTGGGTCCGGAGTTGCGGGCGACGAGCAGCCCGGGCAGGAACGTCGCCCCGCCGGCGGTCGGTACCGGGTTCGCCGGATCCGACCGGTAGGTGAGCGTCGCCTGCTCGCCAGCCGCGCCCTGGGTCAGGCTGCCGTCCGCGCGAAGGGCCCAGGAGGTCGGCGTGGTGTCGGGCGGTGGCCAGGACGGCAGGTCGTGCCAAGTGTCGGCGCCGGTGAAGAAGATCCGCGCCTTCGGCAGGTCCGGCTCGCGTCCGGCAGCGATCGCGGAGAAGAACTCCAGGTGCGTCGCGGTCAGGTCGAGGGCACCGGAGTCCGCGTCGTATCCGTGCCAGCCGTCGCCCTGCCACCCGCTGAGGTTGCCGTGCGACCAGGGGCCGACGACGAGGTACTGGCGGCCTCGCGCCTCCTCGGTCGCCGCGTGCTCGGTGAGCCCGCGGTAGTTGCGCAGGGTGCCGTCGAGGAAGATGTCGTGCCAGCCGCCGATGTGCAGCCCGGCGACGTCCATCCGGCCGAAGGCGCGGGAGGGGTCGATGGCCGCCCAGAAGCCGTCGCGGGACGGGTGCGCCAGCCAGTCCCGCAGGTAGGGCGCGAGCGCTTCGAGCTCCGCCCGCCGCGAGGGCACCAGGTCCAGGGCGCGCCACGGGTTCTCGTTCAGTTCCGCCAGCAGGGCACCGAGCGCCTCGTCCGGTGCCCGGCGGTCCAGGTCGGGCGGCGCCAATGACTCGATGATCCACAGCAGGACGAACCCGAGCTGCAGCGCCCCGCCGCGGTACGTCCAGCTCTCGTAGTAGTCGGAGGTGGTCAGCTGGGGTGCGATGGCGCGCAGGCCCTTGGGCGCGGCCGAGGCGGCCAGCAACTGGGTGGCGCCGATGTAGGAGGCGCCGTACATGAACACCTCGCCGTTACAGAAGTCCTGCTCCAGGAGCCAGGCGACGGTGTCGCCGCCGTCGGTGGCCTCGTGCGTGAATGGGTCGAAGTCGCCTTCCGAGGCGTATCGGCCGCGCGTGTCCTGCACGACGACGGCGAAACCGGCGTCGAGCGCGCGCACGATCTCCAGCCCGACGATGTGCTGTGCCATGAACGAGGACGACTTGTCGTAGGGCATCCGCTCCAGCAGTACGGGAACGGGGCCGTCGCGGTCGGGGAGCCAGATGTCGGCACGGAGCCGGACACCGTCGCTCATCGGTACGTCGGCATTCCGTCGGACGGTGTAGGTCGCGGCGCTCATCGCAGGCCGCTCAGCAGGTTGGCGCGGAGCCGGTCGAACGCGACCGCGAGGATGAGCAGCGAGCCGGTGGCGACCTGCTGCCAGGAGGAGTCGACGTTCATCAGCGTGAGGCCGTTGCTGAGCACGCCCACGATGAGCAGGCCGATGATCGTGCCGAACACTCCGCCAGTGCCCCCTTGGAGACTGGTGCCGCCGAGGATCACCGCAGTGACCGCGGCCAGTTCCAGCCCGGTGCCCGTGGTGCCGGAGGAGGAGCCGATGAGCGAGGTGTTGAGCAGCCCGGCCAGCGCCATGCAGAGCCCGGAGATGACGAAGGCCAGGAACAGGTTGCGCTTGACGCGGATACCGACCAGCCGCGCGGCGTTGGAGTTGGCGCCGATGGCGTACATCTCCCGCCCGTAGACGGTGAAGCTCATGATCAGCGCGAAGACGACGGCCACGGCGACGAACACCAGGGCCGGTACCGGGACGTCGAGGAAGGGCCGAGCGATGGCCCAGTCGAAGCCGTTCACCGCGATGTTCTGCCCCTCGCCCACAGCGAGCGTGAACCCCCGGAAGATCGCCAGCGTGCCGAGTGTCGTGATCAGCGCGTTGATGCCGAGCACGTTGACCAGGAATCCGTTGAGCAACCCGATGGCGATGCCACCGGCGACCGCGACGAGGACGGCCTGTGCCGTACCGAGATGGGGTTGGAGCTCGACCAGCAGCAATCCGACGAAACCGACGCCGCTGCCAACGGACAGGTCGAACTGCCCAGAGACGAGCAGCAGGGTTGCGCCAGCCGCGAGCACGCCGGTAATCGAGATGGCCGTCAGGATGTTCGTCGCGTTGTCCCAGTTGAGGAAGTACGGGGAGTTGGCGGCGAAGAAGACGATCTCCAGGATCAGGAAGACCACGAGCGCGGCGCTGTTGGGGATCCTGGCCAGCGTGGAAACCCGGCCGACCGGCGGTTCCGGCGCCGGAGGCCCGCCCGCGGCCACCGCCGCGGGTCCAGGCGTGACGGCACTATCGGACACTGAGAGCTCCTCCTGCGGATTCGGTGAGTTGGTCGGTGGTGATGTCGGCGCCGTCGAGCACGGCCACGACGCGGCCGCGTACCATGACGGCTGCCTGATCTGCGATCGCGACGATGTCCTCGTAGTCGGAGGACGCGACGACGATGGCGGTGCCGTCCGCGGCGAGGCGGCGGATCGCCTGGTAGATCTCCTGCCGGGCGCCGACGTCGACGCCGCGGGTGGGTTCCGACAGCACCAGCACGCGGGAGCCGCACTCCAGCCAGCGGGCGAGCAGGACCTTCTGCTGGTTGCCGCCCGACAGGGTGCCGATGCTCTGATCGGGGTCGTCGCGTGAGCGGACGGAGAGCGCGTCGTGCCAGCGCCGGTAGGCCCGGGCCTCCCGCGCCCGCGTCATCAGGCCACCGCGCCCGGCCAGCCGCCGCCAGCTCGGGGCGGCCAGGTTCTCGGCCACTGGCCGGCCGAGCAGCACGGCCTGCCCCTGCCGGTCAGGGGGCAGGAATCCGATGCCGGTGCGTATCGCGTCCGCCGGCGTGCGCAGGTGGATGGCCCTGCCGTCGAGACGGAGCTCGCCGCCGGCGAGCCTGCGCACGCCGAACAGCGTCTCGGCCACCTCGGAGACGCCGGAGCCGACCTTGCCGTACAGGCCGAACACGGTGCCCGGCGCGGCCGACAGCGACACGCCGGCGAAGTTGTCCCCGGACGCCTCGTGCAGGGTCAGCACCGCCTCGGCGCGCTGAGCCGGACCGTCGGCCGGCTCGACGAACCGGTCGGCGACGGCCCTGCCCACCATGGCTTCCACCAGATCGGTCGTCTTGACCTCGGCGACCGGCCTGTCGAGCGAGATACGGCCGTCGCGCAGCACGCAGGCACGGTCGGCGATGCGGAAGACTTCGTCGAGCCGGTGCGTGATGTAGACGATCGCTACGCCGGCCTCGCGCAGGTCGGCGATCAGCTCGAACAGCCGCCCGGCCTCGACGTCGGACAGCGCCGCCGTCGGCTCGTCGAACAGCAGGCACTGGCTCTCCCCGGCCAGGGCGCGGGCGATCTCGACCATCTGCCGCTCACCCAGCCGCAGTCGGCTGACCAGGCGGTTCAGCGGGATCTCCGCACGCAGCCTGGCCAGCGACTCGGCGGCGCGACGGCGCATCTCCTTCCGGCTCACCACGCCCAGGCGCCGGGGCCAGGCGCCGAGCACGACGTTCTCGGCCACGGTCAGGGTGCCGGCGTCGGCGATCTCCTGCGAGATCAGCCGGATGCCCGCGGCGCGGGCATCGGCCACGGAGCCGAACCGGCTGCGCTGGCCGCCGACCAGGATCTCACCGCCGTCGGCGTCGTGGTCACCGGCAAGGATCTTGACGAACGTGCTCTTGCCGGCGCCGTTCTCACCCAGCAGGGCCACCACCGAACCGGCCTCGGCGGTGAAGTCGATGCCGTCCAGCACCTTGACGGGGCCGAAGGACTTGGTGATGCCGAGTGCGTTCAGAAAGGGCATCAGGGCGCTCCTAGCAGGCGTACGCGGGGTAGTACTGCTTGACCGTCTCCTTGGTGACGAACTCGTGGGGCACCAGGAGCTCAGCCGGCAACTTCTCGCCCTTCATCGCCTTGATCAGGTTCGGCACGAGGATCTGGCCGTACTTCTCCGGGAAGTAGGCGACGCTGCCGAGCCAGTGCGGGGCGGTGTAGATGACGCAGTTCTTCGGGTTGAGGTTCTGCACGCCCAGGTACAGGTCGTCCATCCGGTTCTGGACGCGGGCGGCGGCCAGCGCGCCGATGATGACGTCCTCGTTGATGCCCACGACGATTACGTGCTTGGCGCCCGGCAGGGCGGTCAGCGTGTCGGTCATCAGCCGCTGCGCCGGCTCGCTCAGGCCGCCCGGCCCGGTGTCGAGTGTGCGCAGATTCCTGATGGCGCCGCAGACGCTCTCGAAGCCCTTGCGTATGCCGCCCATCCGCAGCTCGTTGACCTGGCCCACGGCCTTGGACTCCAGCGAGACGAACGCGTCGTAATTGCAGTCGTTCTGCTTGGCGAAGTAGAGGCCGACGTTGTAGCCGACGAGCTGCCCGGCATACTCGTTGGCGGCGCCCACGAAGGTCGTCTGGCACGGCTTCTGCTCGATGTCCACGGCCATCACCGGCACCGACGGACCAGCCTCGCAGATGCGCGGAGCCGCGTTGGCGTCGGCCTGAAAGGTGATCAGGCCCTTGACGCCCTGGGTCTTGAACTGCTTGGCGCAGTCCAGGGCCACGGCCGCGTCGGCCTTGGAGTCGCAGGTGATCAGCTTGGCGCCGGCCTTCTTCGCCTGCTCCTCGACGCTGCGCTGGACGTCCTGCGGGAATCCGACCGAGAGGTTGAGCTGGGTGAAGCCGATGGTCAGGCCCTCCCCGCTGCCGGGTGCCGCGTCCTCGAACTTCGCGACGCCCGTCGGCGCGGTCGGTGGCGGCGCGCTGGCGCGTGCTCCACCGCCGCTGGCCGCGGTC